>DATHAP010000166.1 GCA_035489715.1 Actinomycetes bacterium | reverse complement strand
GCCTGCGCAGGTCCTTCGGCAGCGTGCGCAGCAGCGCCGTCACCACCTCGAGCCGCAGGCCGGGCACCTGCCAGTCGGAGCCGCTCGGCGTCAGGCGGTTCAGCACCGCGACCGGCACGTGCACCGTCACGCCGTCGGCATCCGTGCCCGGTTCGAACTGGTAGGTCAGCGGGAGCTGCAGGCCACCCCGGACCCACGCGTCGGGGAAGTCGGCGTCGTTCACCCGCGACGCGCCCTCGCGCACCAGCATCTCGGGGTCGAACGTCAGGAGGTCGGGCGTCTCCCGGCGCGCCGCCTTCCACCACGCGTCGAAGTGCCGGGCCGACACGACGTCGGGCGGGACCCGCTCGTCGTAGAAGTCGAACAGCGTCTCGTCGTCGACCAGGATGTCGCGGCGGCGGGCCCGGTGCTCGAGCTCCTCGACGTCGGCGAGCAGCTCGCGGTTGTGGTGGAAGAACCGGTGGTGCGTGCGCCACTCGCCCTGCACCAGGGCGTGCCGCACGAAGAGCTCGCGGGACAGACCGGGATCGATGCGCCCGTAGGTGATCCGGCGCGAGGCCACGATCGGGACGCCGTAGAGGGTCACCTTCTCGTAAGCCATCACGGCGCCCTGCTTGGCCGACCAGTGCGGCTCGCTGTAGGACCGCTTGACCAGGTGCTCGGCCAACGGCTCGACCCACTCGGGCTCGATCCGCCCGAGGTCGCGGCCCCACAGCCGGGACGTCTCGACCAGCTCACCGGCCATCACCCACGCCGGCGGCTTCTTGAACAGCGCCGACCCGGGCCACGCGGCGAAGTGCGCGCCGCGGGCACCGGCGTACTCGCGGCGGTCCGGGTCCCAGAGGCCGACATGGGACAGGAGGCCGGCCAGCAGCGAGAGGTGCACCGGCTTCGGCTCGTCGCCCGGCGCGCCGACCTCGCCGGCCGTCGACAGCCCGATCGACTTCGCGACCTGCCGCAGCTGGCCCACGAGGTCCTGCCACTCCCGCACCCGCAGGTAGTGCAGGAACTCGGTGCGGCACATCCGGCGGAAGGCGTTGCCGGACAGGGACTTCTGCTGCTCCTGCAGGTAGACCCACAGGTTGCGGTAGGCCAGGAAGTCCGACCGGTCGTCGGCGAAGCGCCGGTGCATCGTGTCGGCCGCCTGCTGGTGCTCGGCGGGCCGCTCCCGCGGGTCCTGGATCGACATCGCGGCGACGATGACCAGGACGTCGGGGACGCAGCCGTTGCGGTCGGCCTCGAGCAGCATCCGGGCCAGCCGCGGGTCGACCGGCAGGCGCGCCAGCGACCGGCCGAGCGGGGTGAGCCGGCGCGTCGCGGCACCCGCACGCTTCCCCGGCTGCTCGAGCGCGCCGAGCTCGACGAGCAGGTCGAGGCCGTCCTTGACCTGCCGCCGGTCCGGCGGCTCGAGGAAGGGGAACGCCGCGAGGTCACCCAGACCGAGCGCGGTCATCTGCAGGATCACCGATGCCAGATTGGTGCGCAGGATCTCCGGCTCGGTGAACTCCGGGCGCTCTCGGAAGTCGTCCTCGGAGTAGAGCCGGATGCAGACGCCGTCGGACGTGCGGCCGCACCGGCCGGCCCGCTGGTTGGCGCTCGCCTGGCTCACCCGCTCGATCGGCAGCCGCTGCACCTTGAGCCGGTGGCTGTAGCGCGAGACCCGTGCCGTGCCGGGGTCGACGACGTACCGCACGCCGGGCACGGTGAGCGAGGTCTCGGCGACGTTGGTGGCCAGGACGACCCGCCGCGCGGAGTGCGGCTCGAAGACCCGGTGCTGCTCGGCGGCCGAGAGCCGGGCGTACAGCGGGAGGACCTCCACCTCCTCCCGCACGCCGCGCAGGTGGCCGCGCAGCGCGTCCGCGGTGTCGCGGATCTCGCGCTCGCCGGACAAAAAGACAAGGATGTCGTTGCCGGCGCCTCCGTTGTCCTCTTCCCGCAGCTCGTCGACCGCGGCCAGGATGCCGGCCACGACGTCTTGCTCCTCCGCCTCGGGCCGGTCCGGGTCGACCAGCGGCCGGTGGCGCACCTCGACCGGGTAGGTCCGCCCGCTCACCTCCACCACCGGCGCCCCGCCGAAGTGGGCGGCGAAGCGCTCGGTGTCGATCGTGGCCGAGGTGATGACCAGCTTGAGGTCCGGCCGGCGGGGGAGCAGGGAGGCCAGGTAGCCGAGCAGGAAGTCGATGTTGAGGCTCCGCTCGTGCGCCTCGTCGACGATGATCGTGTCGTAGGCCCGCAGCTCGCGGTCGCGCTGGATCTCGGCGAGCAGGATGCCGTCGGTCATCAGCCGGACCATCGTCGCCGGCCCGACCCTGTCGGTGAAGCGCACCGAGTAGCCGATCGCGTCGCCGAGGGGGACCTTCAGCTCCTCGGCGATCCGCTCGGCGACGCTGCGGGCGGCGATCCGCCGCGGCTGGGTGTGCCCGATCAGCCCCGCGACCCCGCGGCCGAGCTCGAGGCAGATCTTGGGCAGCTGGGTCGTCTTGCCGGAGCCCGTCTCGCCCGCCACCACGACGACCTGGTGGTCGCGGATCGCCGCGGCGATGTCGTCGCGCCGCTGCGCGACCGGCAGCTCCGGGGGATAGCTGACCGGTGGTGCCACGACGCTGCGCGGTCGTGGTGGACGGGCCGGGCGCCTGCGGAGCGGCGACCGGTTCCTGCTGTTCGGCATGGGCCCGCCAGCCTATGCGGGGAGGTAACTTCCCGTCGTTGTCGATTTCCGGCCGCCCCACCCGTCGGGGTGGTGTCAGAGTCGATCCGGCCACCGGGCCGGGAAGGGGACACCAGATGAGCGAGTACCTGATCCTGATCTTCGAGGACGAGAAGGCCTACGCCGAGGGCGGCGAGCAGGTCTTCGGCGAGGTGATGGAGGCGCACAACCGCTTCTCCGAGCAGGTCGAGGAGGTCGGCGGCAAGATCGTCGGCGGCAAGGCCCTTCAGCCGGTGAGCACCGCGACCACCATCCGCCACGACGTCGTCACCGACGGGCCGTTCGCCGAGACCAAGGAGGCCCTGGGCGGCTACTACCTGGTCGAGGCCCGCGACCTCGACCACGCCCTGCAGATCGCCAAGCTGTGCCCGGCCCGCTTCGGCGGCGTCGAGGTGCGTCCCGTCATGGAGTTCCCCGACGAGTGACGTCCCGGCACGAGGTGGCGGAGGCGGTGGCTGACGCGCACCGTCGCGAGTGGGGATTCGTCCTCGCCGCGACGGCGCGCGTCGCCGGCAGCCTCGACGTCGCGGAGGAGTGCGTGCAGGATGCGTACGGCGCCGCGCTGGACGCCTGGCTGCGCGACGGGGTGCCCCGGTCGCCTGGGGCGTGGCTCACCACCACCGCGCGCCGCCGGGCGCTGGACGTCCTGCGGCGCGAGCAGACCCTGCGGCGCAAGCTGCCGCTGCTGGTCGAGCCGGTGCACACCGAGCCCCTGCCCGGCGACGACGGTGACGACGGGATCCCGGACGACCGGCTCCGCCTGGTCTTCACCTGCTGCCACCCGGCTCTCTCGCGCGAGGCGCAGGTGGGACTGACCCTGCGCCTGGTCTGCGGGCTGACGACGGACGAGATCGCGCGGGCGTTCCTGGTGCCGGAGGCGACGATGGCGGCCCGGGTCACCCGGGCGAAGAAGAAGATCGCCGCCGCCCGGATCCCCTACCGGGTGCCGGCCGAGGCAGACCTGCCCGAGCGGCTGGACGCGGTGCTCACCGTGGTGCACCTGGTCTTCACGACCGGCCACGTCGCGCCGACCGGTGCCGACCTGGTGCGCCCCGACCTGGTGGCGCGGGCGGTCGACCTCGGTCGGGTGCTGCGCAGCCTGATGCCCGACGAGGGCGAGGTCACCGGGCTGCTCGCGCTGATGCTGCTCACCGACGCGCGGCGTGACGCCCGGTCCGGCCCGGACGGCGCCGTGGTGCTGCTCGAGGACCAGGACCGGTCGCGCTGGGACGAGGACGAGGTGGCCGAGGGGTTCGCCCTGGTGCGGGCCGCCGCCCGGGCCGCCCCGGGTCGTTTCCTGGTGCAGGCTGCGATCGCCGCCGAGCACGCGCGCGCGACGACGTACAGCGACACGGACTGGCGGCGCATCCTGCGGCTGTACGACGTCCTGCTCGGGCTCTGGCCCAGCCCGGTCGTCGCGCTCAACCGCAGCGTCGCCGTCCTCATGGTCGACGGGCCGCAGGCCGCGCTGGACGAGGTCGAGGTGCTGGCGGGCGACGGCCGCCTGGACGGCTACCGCTACCTCGCCGCGACCCGGGCCGACCTCCTTCGCCGCCTCGGCCGTCAGCCCGAGTCGGCCGCGGCCTACCGCGAGGCCATCGCGCTGACCAGCAACGCGGCGGAGCGGCGGTTCCTGGAGGGCCGCTTGGCCGAGGTCACTCCCCGCTGACCGGGTCGGCTTCGGCGCGCACCTCGCTGACCAGGTCGGCGGGGAAGCCCCCGATCTCGGCGTGCTCGCGGACCGCGTCCGCGTCGGTGGCGACGTACACGCAGTAGAGCCGGTCGCTCGTCACGTAGCTGTGCAGCCACTGCGCGCGCCCCTCGAGCTCGGCGACGACCTGGTTGCACCGGGCCCAGATGGCGTGGAGCTCCTGCGCCGTCAGCTCACCGGCGCCGGGCAGCCGGCGTTCGACGACGAACTTCGGCATCGCGGCGCTCCTCGATCGGGGTCGGCAGCCCCACGGTCGCCGCCCGGCGCCCGGACGCGCGTCGGTCGCAATCACCAAAACCCGACGCCTCAGCCGTGGGTAGTCCTGCCCAGCAGCCCGCTGTCGTAGGCGAACGCCGTCACGGCCGAGCGGGAGGCGACCCCGGTCTTGACGAAGATGTTGGACACGTGCCGCGCCACGGTCTTCTCGCTCAGGACCAGCTCCTCGGCGATCGCCCGGTTGCTCTTGCCGGCGGAGACGAGCCGGACCACCTCGACCTCCCGGTGGGTCAGGCCGCTGGGCCGGTCCTCGCGCGCCACGACGACGCCGAGCCGGTCGAACGTGGCCCGTGCGGCGTCCTCCTCGCGCGTCGCGGCCTCGGCGTCGCCCAGGGTGCGGTAGGCGCCGGCGAGGAGCATGCGGGTCCTGGCCGCCTCGTACGGTGCATCGAGCTCGTGCCACGTGTTGAGCCCCAGCCGGAGGGCGCCCATCGCCTCGACCGGCAGGTCCTGCGCGAGCCGCACAGCGCCGCGGCAGCGGTGGGCCTCGCCGCGCAGCCCGGCGCTCTGGAACGTCTCGGCGGTCGAGACGAGCTCGTCCGCTGCTGCGTCGGCCAGGGCCGTCTCGCCGGCGGCGAGCGCGATCTCCACCTGGGCCGAGAGCAGCGGCGCCCGGTCGAGCCGGCTCCCGGTCCGGTCGGCGAGGGCGGCGGAGACGGCAGCGGCGGCGGCGTCGACCCGTCCCTGCGCGAGGCGCAGCAGGGCGAGCCCGGGCTGCGGGTCACGGCCGTGCCGGTGTGCGTCCAGGTAGGTGCGCTCGGCGGCGGCCAGGTCCCCGCGCAGACGGCGCACCTCGGCGATCTCGTAGTAGGCGTCCGCCACCGCGAACACGTCGACGCCCGCCATGTCCCGGCACGCCTCGAGCGCCTCCTGCTCGGCCTGCGCCCACGACCCCCGGGTCTGCAGGACCTGGGCGCGGTGCACCCGGCAGATGCCCGGGTAGAGCGACGTCAGCGGCAGCGGCTCGCACCAGCGGGTGGTGGCCAGCGTCCACTCGTGCGCCCGCCGCATGTCCCGCAGCTCGTTGCAGGCGTCCATCAGGCCGCAGTAGATCGCGCCGGTCCACAGCGGGGACAGCTCGTCGGACAGTGCGGCGAGCATGGACTCGTCCAGCAGGGCCAGGCCCTCCGGTACCTGCTCGCTCTTGATCAGCGCCCGCCCCTCGAAGTAGACCCCGAGGGCGACCAGCGTGGGGTCGTCGTGGCGCCGGCCGAGGTCCTGCATCCGCCGTGCCGCCGCGACGGCCGCGTCGAGGTCCCGGCCCATCAGCTCCGCGATCCGCAGGTAGAGCGGGTAGCCGTGCTCGGCGCCCTCCGGCAGGTCGGCGAGCGAGCGCTCCGCCCGGCGCACCCAGCCGGCGCTGGCGGCCGGGTCGCCCACCAGCCGGGTGCTCACGGCGAGCAGGAACGCGATGCGGGAGGCCGACCGCCGGTCGTCGACCGCGCAGTAGGCGCGGAAGGCATCGCCGTGGCGCTCGATGGACTCCCGCATCCGGCCCAGCCACCACGCGGCCTCCGCGAGGCCCTCGAGATCGGCGGCCGTCAGGTCGTCCATCGCCGCGTAGGAGTCGTACGCGGCCTGCCAGTCCCGGCGCCCGGCAGCGGCGGTGGCCGCCTCCCGGTCCGGGGCCGGCTCCCGCGCCGTCATCGGCTCGGGTGTGGTCGCCTCCGGTGTCGTCACTCGCCCTCCCGCGCGGAATTGTGGCACCGCCTGGGCACGTGCGCAGTTCGACCCACGCCGCGGCCGGCGAAAGATGGGCACTCCTCCCGAGGTCGCGGGACCGCATTCGGACGACGGTGAGGTCATGGCACCAGGCGGGCAGCGGAGCCCGTCCGGGCAGCACAAGACATCACATTTCGGAGGTTTCGCCGTGCCTGCTTTTCCCGCTCTCACCCACGTCGCCGTGACCGTGACCGACCTCGAGCGCAGCACCCAGTGGTACAGCCAGCTCTTCGGCTCGGAGCCGGTCCTCGACGAGGACGAGACGACCGGTGGGTTCCACCACACGGTCTACCTCATCGGCGGCGGCCAGCTCTTCGGCCTGCACACCCACGAGAAGGGCACCGGGGACAAGTTCTCGGAGTACCAGACCGGCCTGGACCACGTGTCCTTCGGCTGCGCCGACCGCGCCGAGCTGGTGGGCTGGGCCGACCGCCTGGACCAGCTCGGCATCACCCACGGCGGCGTCGTGGACGCGCACTACGGCTCCGGGCTCTCGTTCCGCGACCCGGACGGCATCGCGCTGGAGTTCTTCGCCCCGCCGGCTGCCTGACCGGCTGCCTCACCAGCCTCTCGACGCCCCGGTGGCTCACCCGTCCCGACGGACGGGGAGCCACCGGGGCGCACGCACGTCAGGCGTCGGTGGGAGCGCGGTCTCGCGGCGGCCGCGCGGAGCGCAGCAGCGTGGTCAGCGCGGCGCTGAAGGCGCCGGCGCAGGCGACCTCGATCGGCAGCCGGTGCGAGGCCTCGGGCTGGATCGCCGCGTGCGCCCGGTCCATCCACGCCGGAAACGGTGAGCGGCCGAAGAACTGCCGGGCCGGCTTGTCGACGTCCGGCAGGCAGGCACCGAACACGCCGGCCAGCACCCGCAGCCGCAGACCCGGAGGCGTCGCCCGGGCGACCACCGCGATCGCGGCCAGCCCGACCAGGCCGTCGGGCACGGCGACCTTCATCAGGTGCTCCTCGGGCAGCCCGAAGTGGGGCAGCGAGTCGAGCACGAAGTGCGAGGCGAACCCGCGGCCGGCCGCGCTGAGGGAGTCGGGGGAGAGGGCGCCGACGACGGCCCCGCTCAGCACGTGGTTGGTGATCAGCACGTCGTTCACCGCTCCCGGTGGTGGTCGGTCAGGTCGTGGACGTGGCCCGCGGGGTCGGCGTGGACCAGGGCCGCGTGCAGTCGGGGCACGTCGTGCAGCAGCCGGTGCTCGACGGCCTCGGCGATCCGGTGCGCGTCGACGATGCCCAGCGCCGGGTCGACGACGATGACCAGCTCCGCGCGCAGCGTGTGCCCGATCCAGCGCAGCCGTACGTCGCCGAGGTCCTGCACGCCGGGCACCTCGCGGGCGACCCGCTCGACGGTGTCGACCAGCTCGGGGTCCACGGCGTCCATCAGCCGCCGGTAGACGTCTCTCGCGGCGTCGCGCAGCACGGAGAGCACGGCCACCGTGATGAGCAGGCCGACCACCGGGTCGGCCCACTCGAGCCCGGCGGCCACCCCGGCGGCGCCGAGCACCACGCCCAGCGAGGTGAAGCCGTCGGTGCGGGCATGCAGGCCGTCGGCTACCAGGGCGGCCGAGCCGATCCGGCGCCCGACCGTGATCCGGTAGCGCGCGACCGCCTCGTTGCCGGCGAAGCCGACCAGGCCGGCGAGAGCGACCACCCAGAGGTGGTCGATGTCGCGGGGGTCGGCCAGCCGGCGCAGCGCCTCGACCGCGGCGACCACGGCGGACGCGGCGATGAAGAGCACCACGACGATGCCGGCCAGGTCCTCGGCCCGGCCGAACCCGTAGGTGTAGCGCCGCGTCGGCGGCCGGCGGCCCAGCGTGAAGGCCACCGCGATCGGCAGGGCGGTCAGCGCGTCGGCGAAGTTGTGGATGGTGTCGACGAGCAGCGCGACCGACCCGCTGAGCGCCACCACAGCGAGCTGCAGCAGCGCGGTGGCCATGAGCGCCAGGAAGGACAGCAGCAGGGCCCGCATGCCGGCCCTGCTCGCCTCCAGCTCGCTGTCCATGGCCACCGCCGCGTCGTGGCTGTGCGGGGTGACCAGGTGGCGCAGCCGGTCGAGCAGCCCCTCCGCGGCGTCGTGGTCGTGCTCATGGTCGTGCTCGTGCGAGTGGTCGTCGTGCTCGCCGTGCCGGTGCTCCGGTGCCGTCACGTGCGGGTCACGTCGTGCTCGTGGTGCACCAGGTCGTGCAGGAAGTAGTGGGCGAAGGTGGCGACCGTGAACGCCGAGCCGTTGCTGCGGCGCCCGGTCCGCTGCCACTGGTCGTCGCGGACCGCGGCAAAGCGCGCCGCGATCACCTCGGCCTCCGCGGCCAGCTCCTGGGCGACGGCGGCGGGGTCCTGCTGGTCGTAGCGGTCGGCGACGGCCGCCTCGTCCTGGTCCCAGCTGGCGAACACCGGGTCGTGCTGCTCGAGCATGAGCAGCAGCCGCTCGTCGAAGAGGTGGCAGACGTCGCGGACGTGGCAGGAGTACTCCAGCGGCGACCAGGTGCTCTCGTCCGGCCGCCGGGCCGCGTCGGCGCGGGACAACACGTCGCGCCACACCGGGATCCCGGCGCGCACCCACTCCGGGACCGTGGCGAGCGGCACCGCACCGGCGTCGAAGCCGCACTCCGGGCAGGGCTCGCGCAGCACCCACGTCCAGTCCTTGGTGTCCGGGACGATCCCCACGCCGGGCACATTACTGGGCCCGATAATGGGGCCGTGGGCGACGGACCGGTGATCAGGACACTCGTGGCCACCGGCGACTCGTTCACCGAGGGGCTCGAGGACGACCTGGGACCCGAGGGCCGTCACCTCGGGTGGGCCGACCGGGTCGCGGCAGCGCTCGCGATGGTGGACGGCGAGCCGTCCGGAGCGGCCAGGGCGCCGCTGCGCTACGCCAACCTGGCCGTGCGGGGCCGGCTGCTGGACCAGGTGGTGGCCGACCAGCTGCCGACCGCCCTGGACCTGCGCCCCGACCTGGTGACCTTCCACGCCGGGCCCAACGACGTGCTGCGGCCGCGGACCGACGTGGACGGCGTCCTGCGCCGGTACGACGCCGCCGTCGGTGTGCTGCGCGACGCCGGGGTGGGGACCGTGCTGTTCACCGTCATCGAGCGGGCCGGGGGGACCGGCCGGACCGCCCAGCGGCTGGCGGAGCGCTTCGCCCGCTTCAACGCCGGGGTCCGGGAGGTTGCCGAGCGCCGCGGCGCCATGCTCGTCGACCAGGGGGCGGTTCCCGCCCTGCAGGATCGCCGGCTGTGGCACGAGGACCGGCTGCACCTCGCCCCGCCCGGGCACGAGCGGGTCGCGGCGGCCGTCCTCGAGCGGCTCGGCGTCACCGATCCCGACCTGCTCGGAGGCGACCCGGGCTGGTGGCGGCTGCCGCTGGACGCGGCGCCGCGCCGGCCGAGGCGGCACGACGTGCTCGACGACGTCCGGTGGGTGCGCCGCTACCTGCTGCCCTGGGTCGGGCGACGAGTCCGCGGGGTGTCGAGCGGGGACACCGTGTCGCCCAAGCACCTCGAGCTGGTCGAGGTCCGGCCGGTGCGGGGCAAGGACTGAGCCGACCGGGCCGGAAGTGCCGGCTCAGCCCTCGATCTCGGCCCGGCGCAGCCGCACCAGGGCGCGCACGACGTCCTCGGGCAGCGGCTCAGCGGCCGTGAAGCGGATGGTCCCCTTGGACAGCGCGAAGCCGGTCAGCGGGCCGGCGACGGCGTCGACCACCTCGGGGCTGAACGGGAAGACGCTCAGGTGCCCGGCGGCGGCACGCAGCCCGAGCAGCGGCCGGCCGCTGAGCAGCAGCGCCGCCATGCCGTAGCTGGTGCCCTCGGTCGCCTCCGGCGCTTCGGCCAGGGCCAGGTCGCGCACCCGGGCGAAGGCGTCGCGGTCCGGGGCCGCGAGCGTGGCCAGGTAGTCGGTGACGGTGCCCACTGGTCGCCTCCTCCGCGTCAGCTCGCCTCGGCGAGCCGCTGCTGGTAGATCCGCAGCGCCTCGACCCGGGTCGCCGCCTCGGCCAGCCGCTCCGCGGGGATCCGCCCGGACCGCACCGCCGCGAGGACGGCCCGGCGCGCCTGGCGAGGGCGCGGCGAGTTGAGCACCAGGTCGTTGCCCGCGAGCAGCGAGCGGATCGCCCCCTCGGCCGGGCCGTAGCGGCCGTAGACCGGGCCCATGCCCTGCGAGTCGGTGATGGCGACGCCCTCGAAGCCGAGCTCGCCGCGCAGCACGGTGTCCAGCACGGTCCTGCTCAGCGACGCCGGCATGCCGCGGTCCAGCGCCGGCACGGCGACGTGGCCGGTCATGACGACCGGCGCGCCGGCATCGACGGCGGCCCGGAAGGTCACCAGGTCGGTGCGCCGCAGAGCGGCCAGCGACTTGTCCTGGACCGGCAGCGAGCGGTGGCTGTCACCGCTGACGGTGCCGAGGCCCGGGAAGTGCTTGAGCACCGGGACCACGCCGGCCTGGAGGTAGCCGCGCATGGTCGCCACCACCATCCGGGCAGCCACCCGGCGGTCCGGCGAGTAGGTGCGCGACCCCATCACCGAGACGCTGTCCGGGTCGACGTCGGCCACCGGCGCGAGCACCATCGTGACGCCGAGGTCGCGCAGGGTGCGTCCGTTGGCGCGGGCCACCTTGCGGGCGTACGCCGTGCTGCCGCTGTAGCCGACCGAGGCGGCCGACGGGACGGTCGCGACGCCGGCCTTGAGCCGCTGCACGACGCCGCCCTCCTGGTCCATGGACACCAGCAGCGGCAGCCCGTCGGGCCCGTCACCCCGCTCGTGCAGCACCTGGGTCAGCCGGCGCACCTGGTCGGCGTCCGCGATGACCTCGGGTCGGAGGAAGAAGCCCCCGTAGGGTTGGCCGGCTGCCACCTCGGCCGGCGAGTCGACCCCGTGCATGAGCTGGTTCTGCGCCGCCTCGGCCGGCGTGGGCGACTCGCCGTCGTAGCCCCAGAAGCCCGGCATGAGCACGGTGGCGACCCGGTCGGCGTCGTCCATCGCGTCGACCAGGGCGCGAGCCTGCTCCAGCTCGCCCAGGGTCGGGCCCCAGCCGCTGGCGGTGTCGGGGTCCGGCGGCGGTGTGGTGCTGGCCGGCGGAGCGGCGGAGGACGTGCGACCGGCTCCGGTCGGTGCCCGGCCCTCGTCGGCGCCGCCGAGCAGGCCGCAGCCGGCCAGGGCCAGCGCCACGAGCACCGCGAGCGCCGCGCGCGCCCGGCGGCCGGCCGGACCGGCCGGACGGGCGCGATGCCGCCGACGGGGAAGCCTGCGCTGGGTGGTGTCCCGCCGAGCAGTCATCGCGGACATCCTGTCACCGCCCGCGCCCCGGCCGGCCCGCCCCTCCGTCCGTCGACCGGGCCGATCGCCCTCAGCCGTGTCCACATGTCGGACACAGGAGGTGACCGCCTGTGGACGTACCGGTGGACGACCGCGGGCCGACCAGTGGACAACCAGGCCCGGTCGGTGCACAAGGCGGGCCCACCTGTGGAGATCGCTGTGGACCCAGGAAGTGGTCGAAATCAGTGCCCTAAAGCCCTTGTGGGGGCTGCCGTCCGGGCACTAGAAATCTCATCACGTCACCGGCAACGGGGACCGCCCCGGAGGAGACTCCGGGACGTCGAAAGCGGCGGGAAACCAAGGCTTTCGACGGGTCACCGGGCACCGAGGACGGGTTCCGAGGTCCGGACCGGCGAGCGATCGTCGGCCAGGACACCGGGGCGTGCCACGAGGCGACCTGCCGAGCGATCGGGAGGCATCGGACGAGGCACACGTGCCAGGAGGCGCGCCGGCCGAGCAATCGGACGGTGAGCGGGCCGGGCGCGGCGGCTCGAGGCGCACCGACCGAGCGATCGGACGGGAAGCGGACGGGTCGCGAGGTGCGACGGAGCGCGCCGGCCGAGCGATCGGACGGCAAGCGGGCGGACGTGCCGGCGTGGTGCAGCGCACCGGCCGAGCAATCGGACGGAGAGCGGGCGGCACGCTCGCCGGACAGCGCGGCCGGCCGAGCGATCGGTCGGCGAGCGGGTGCGGCGGACAGTCCGGTGACGCCGGGCGCCGAGCGATCGGCGGTCGGCGGCACGGGACCGGCGAGGCCCCTCCAACTCATGCGTGGAGGGGCCTTCGTCGTTCCCGGGGCCACCTGGGCCGATGCGCCATGACCACTTGGTCGGGATCGAGCGCTGCGGCGCTGACCCGCGGCGGACCGAGCGCGCCGTACGCTGGGCCCTGCACTCACAGGGACCTCACAGGGAGTGCCCAGCCGGTGAGCAGCGCCCTCCCCGACGATCGGGGCATGAGCACGACATCCCATCGCAGCACGGAGGGGCAGATGACCCCGAGCGGCGCCACCGGCGGGTCCGGCGCCCGGCCCGCCCAGCGCACGACCGAAGCCAGGCTGCTCGTCGTCGACGACGAGCCCAACATCCTCGAGCTGCTCGCCACCAGCCTGCGGTTCGCCGGTTTCGAGGTCACCACCGCCGCCAACGGCCGGGAAGCGCTCGCCGCTGCCCGCAGCTACCGCCCGGACCTGGTCGTCCTCGACGTGATGATGCCGGACATGGACGGCTTCGCCGTGGTCCGGCGGATGCGCGGAGAGGGCTCGACCGCCCCGGTGCTCTTCCTGACCGCGCGGGACGCCACCGAGGACAAGGTCACCGGACTCACCGTGGGCGGCGACGACTACGTCACCAAGCCGTTCAGCCTCGAGGAGATCGTGGCCCGGATCCGCGCCGTCCTGCGGCGCACGTCCGCCACCGGCCCGGCCGCCCAGCAGCCCGCCCGGCTGTCCTTCGCCGACATCGAGCTCGACGACGACACCCACGAGGTGTGGAAGGCCGGTGAGCTGGTCGCACTGTCGCCGACCGAGTTCAAGCTGCTCCGCTACTTCATGCAGAACACCGGCCGGGTGCTGTCCAAGTCGCAGATCCTCGACCACGTGTGGCACTACGACTTCGGCGGCGAGGCCAACGTGGTCGAGTCCTACGTGTCCTACCTGCGCCGCAAGATCGACATCACCGAGCCGCGGCTGCTGCACACCCTGCGCGGCGTCGGCTACGTCCTGCGCGTGCCGCGGGGCTGACCAGCCCCCCGTAACGACCACCGAAGGAGCGTTGGACCCGTGGCCATCCGCCAGGCGCCGCGCATGCTCGCCGCGACGCCCTTGCGCGTGCGGCTCGTGGTCGCGTTCGCCCTCCTGGTCACGCTGGCCCTCCTCGTCACCGGCTTCGCCGTAACCACAATCCTGCGCACCTACCTCGTCGGGCAGGTCGACGAGGACCTCGCGCGGCCCTTGTCCGGCCGTCAGCTGAACGGCGGCGACATGCCGGGCAACCCGGGGCCCTTCGGTCCGGACCGCGCCGAGTACTACGTGCTCACCACCGCGGCTGGCCAGCGTGTCAACGTGACGAACAACGGGCTCGAGCTCGACCCTCCGCAGCTCTCAGCGTCGCGGATCCGGTCCGCCGGCACCGAGCCCTTCACCGTCCACGCCGTGGGCGGCGGTGCGCCCTGGCGGGTCGTTGTGAATCCGACGAACGTGGCCATCAACGGCGAGCAGGCGCTGTTCGTCCGCGCCATATCCCTGAAGGACGTGCAGGACACCACTCGGAGGCTCCTGGTGGTCGAGGTGCTCGTCGGCGGCCTGGCCGTCGTGCTGATGGCCGGCTTCGGCTATCTCGTGGTCCGGCGGAGCCTCCGGCCGCTCGAGGAAGTCGAGTCGGCTGCCGGCGAGATCGCGGCCGGCGACCTGAGCCGCCGGGTGCCGGAGAGCGACCCGCGCACGGAGGTGGGCCGCCTGTCCGGCGCCTTCAACGCGATGGTCGACCAGATCGAGACGGCGTTCCGCGAGCGCGAGGCGTCCGCGTCGGCCGCCGTGGCCAGCGAGGACCGGATGCGGCGCTTCGTCGCCGACGCCAGCCACGAGCTCCGGACGCCACTGACCTCGATCCGCGGCTTCGCCGAGCTCTACCGCCAGGGCGCCGTCCGCGAGACGGCCGAGCTGGACCGGATGATGCGCCGGGTCGAGGACGAGGCGTCCCGGATGGGCCTGCTCGTCGAGGACCTGCTGCTGCTGGCCCGCCTGGACCAGGCCCGGCCGCTGCGTGCCGAGCCGGTCGACCTGCTCGACGTCGTCAGCGACGCCGCCCACGACGCCCGGGTGCTCGCCCCGGACCGGCAGGTCGACCTGGACGTGCGCGGCGACGAGGCGCCGGTCGTCCTCGGCGACGACGCGCGGCTGCGCCAGGTGGTCACCAACCTGGTGTCCAACGCACTGACCCACACGCCTGCTGGCACGCCGATAGCCGTCACCCTGCAGACCGCCTCCGGCGGCGACGGTCCCGAGGATGACCGCTCCGAGCCGGCCGGCCGGGTCCGGGTCGGTGTCCATGACCAGGGGCCGGGGCTGACCGACGAGGAGCGGGAGAAGGTGTTCGAGCGCTTCTACCGCGCCGACCCGTCCCGCACCCGGGCGGCAGGCGGCAGCGGGCTGGGCCTGTCGATCGTGGCTGCCCTGGTGGCCGCGCACGGCGGCCTGGTCACCGTGGAGTCCGAGCCTGGCCGGGGGAGCGCCTTCTTCGTCGACCTGCCGCTGCTGGGTTCACAGGCTGGTGCCAGCCTGGTCACAGGTCCGTGACCGACACTCGAGGCGCAACATCCGTCCCCTGACCGGTCTGCGGCCGGTCCGAGTCAGCGAGGTCACCGTGCAGCCGACGCCGCCCAGCGGACCCGACAAGCCCGACGAGGCGCCGACCGAGCGCCTGGACGACCTGTGGGTCCCCGGCACCGCGCGGCAGCAAGGCGACACCGGTGACACCGGTGACACCGGCGACACCGGCAACACCGGCAACACCGGCGACACCGGTGTCATCGGCGACACCGTGGACAGCGCCGACGCCCAGACCCGCCCCACGTCGCGCCGCGGCGTCCGTGGGCTGGTCGTCGTCGGTGCGGTGGTCGCCCTCGTGGCCGCCGGTGCCTTCGGCGCTGCGCTGGCGCGCGGCGGCGACGACCCGGTCGGCTCGGTCAACGGCTTCGCCGCCATGGGATCGACCGACCAGGACGGGACCGACGAGGAGGGGACCGACGGCGACGGCCCGGTCGGTGACCGGCTGCGCGACTGGGCCGAGGAGCACGGAGGGGGCCCGATGCTCCGCCACCGCTTGGGCGGGATGGGCAAGGGGATCCTCGGGGGGATGATGGGCGGCCCGCTGCCGGGGGCGCCGCTGCACGGGTCGTACGTCGTCGAGGACCCCGACGGGGGCTACCGGACGGTGCTCTCGCAGCGCGGCGAGGTCACGTCGGTGTCGAGCAGCTCGATGACGGTGCGCAGCGCCGACGGCTTCGCGACGACGTACCGGCTCACCGACGACACCACGGTGCTGGCCGGGACCGACGGCACCGACGACATCGAGGAGGGTGCGGACGTCGCCGTCACCGCCCTGCGCGACGGGGACAGCCCGCGGGCCGTCCACGTCGTCGACCTGAGCCAGCTGCAGGACCGGCTGCGCGAGCACCTCGACCTCGGCGAGAGCACCTGACCGGCTGCGCCGCCGACCGGGGCCGTTACCTAGGCTGGCCGGGTGCCGTCCCGACCCCTCTCCTCCGGCGAGCTGACCCGGTTCCGCGTGTTCGCCTGGGCGACGGGCGTGGCGCTGCTGCTGCTCGTGCTGGTGGCGATGCCGCTGAAGTACCTCGGCGACTCCGGGGCGATGGTGCGGGTGGTGGCCCCGGTCCACGGCTGGCTCTACGTCGGCTACGTCGTGACCGCGTTCGTCGTGGCCTACCGCCTGCGCTGGTCGCCGGGCCGCACCGCCCTGCTGCTGCTCGCCGGGACGGTGCCGTTCATGTCCTTCGTGGCGGAGCGCAGAGTGCTGCGCCAGGTGCGTCCGGCCCGGCCGGCGGCGGACCAGCAGGCGGCGGACCAGCAGGCGGCGGACCGGTCGGCTGGTCCGGCTGCTCCTGCGCCTCCTGCGCCGCCCGCCTGAGCACCACCGCCCAGAAGAACACCGCGGCGGCCGCGAACAGCCACCACTGCACGGCGTAGGCCAGGTTTCGCCACCTGCCGACCTGGCCGGCGCCGTCGTCCCCGCCACGGTCCGCGGCGACCAGCGCGGGAGCGGCCGGGTCGTCCGCCAGGGGCGGCTCGGTCGACCGCAGCACGACGAAGCCGTCGTAGAGCTGGTCCGGGTCGTAGGCGGTGGCCGCCAGCAGGGTCACCGTGGCGACGTACTCCACCTCGCCCTTGCGCGGCACCGCCGGCACCACCGCGGTCGCGTCGGCCTCGGTCTCCGAGCGCTGCAGCACGCCTCGCACGGTGACCGGCCCGTCCGGCGGTGTAGGGACGGCGGCGCGGGCCGGCACCCAGCCGCGCACCACCGGCACGACTCCGCGCGCGGTGCGCAGAGGAGTCACGACCAGTGCGCCGTCGCGGCCGCCTCGCTCGCGGCCGGGGACGATGACCTGGCTCTCGGGCTGCCACGTCCCGACCGCCGTGACCTCCCGGCCGGGGTCACCGGGCCGGAGCCGGTCGCCCGGCGCGGTCACCCGGTCGAGCGGCACGTCCCGCGCGGACCCGTCCTCGGCCGGCCGGTCGACGTCCTCGAAGCTCTGCAGCTGCCACCAGCCCAGCCAGCCCATCACGCCGACGGCCACGACCAGCAGCAGGTGCCACGGCCACCAGCGCGGCGCGAGTGCCGTCCGGAGCGTCTGGCGGGTGGGCACCCCCGCACGCTAACCGGCCCGCACGGGGGGCCACCATGTGACCGTGCCGCAGTCGACGCAGGAGCTCATCGAGCTGCTCGACCTCGAGACCATCGAGCTCGGCCTCTACCGCGGGCGGCAGCCCGACACCGCGCTGCAACGGGTGTTCGGGGGCCAGGTCGCCAGCCAGGCGCTGGTCGCGGCCGCCCGCACCGGGGAGGAGGGCCGCAGCGTGCACTCGCTGCACGCCTACTTCCTGCGCCCGGGCGACCCGTCGGTCCCGATCGTCTACGACGTCGAGCGGACCCGCGACGGCCGCTCGTTCAGCACCCGGCGGGTGGTGGCCCGCCAGCACGGTGAGGTGATCTTCTACCTGTCCGCGTCGTTCCAGGTGCCCGAGGAGGGGCTCGACCACCAGGACCCGATGCCCGAGGTGCCGCCGCCCGACGCGTGCCCGGAGCTCGGCGACGTCCTCGCCAAGGTGTCGAAGCGGCCGAGGGCCGAGTGGGACCGCGAGTGGGCTTCGCTGGACGTGCGGTACGCCGGAGAGGTCGCCCCGCCGGGCCAGCGCCGGGAGCCGGTGTCGCGGGTCTGGCTCAAGTCCTCCGACCCGATCGGCGACGACCCGGTCCTGCACGCGGCGGTGCTCACCTACGCGAGCGACCTCACGCTGCTCTCCGCGGCGGTCCGGCCGCACGGGACCTACATCGGGGACCCGCGGCTGCAGCCGGCGTCGCTGGACCACGCGATGTGGTTCCACCGGACGTTCCGCGCCGACGAGTGGCTGCTCTACGACCAGACCTCCCCGTCGGCATCCGGCGGCCGGGGGCTGGCGACCGGGCGGCTCTTCACCGCCGGTGGTGCGCTCGCCGTGTCGGTCGTCCAGGAGGGCCTGCTGCGGCTCCGGCAGCGCTAGTCCGAGCGCTCCGACGGCTCGGCCACCTCGGCCAGCTCGATGACCGCAGCCCGCCGGTGCGGGTGGGTGCGGGAGAGCCGGCTGCGGGCCCCCTCGAGCAGCGCGGCAGAGGCCGGTGCGTTGGTCAGCGCGTCGACGAAGGTCTCGCCCGGGATGCGCAGCATCTGGCTCCGGACGGTGGCAGTGACCGTGGCCGTGCGCGGGATGCGCTCCAGCAGGCCGATCTCGCCGAACCACGCCCCGCTCTCCATCGGCGGCAGCTCGCGCTCGACCGCCTCCTCGCCGCGGGCCCGGACGCCGACCTCGCCGTCGAGCAGGACGTAGAACGCGTCCGCCTCGTCGCCCTCCCGGATGACGACCGTCCCGGCCGGCACCTCGACCTCCTCGGCGTCGGCCGCCATCCGCTCGAGCATCGGGCGGGAGGCCTCGGTGAGGATGCCGAGGCGCTCCAGTACCTGGACCCGCGGCTCGACCGCGGCCAGCCGGGCGACGTTCATGGCGTCCATCCGGCGCAGGAACGGCAGGCCCAGCAGGCACAGCGCCGGCAGCACCGCCCCGGCCAGCCAGAGGCTGGCGTCCAGCCCGAACGCGGAGATCACCTGCGGGGTCACGAGCGCACCGAGGGAGATTGCGGACAGCACGCCGGTGAAGTACGCCCCGAACACGCGGCCCAGGACCTCCTTGGGCAGCGACCGCTGCAGCGCGGTGATCGCCAGGACGTCCACCACCAGGGTGCCGGCGCCACGGACGACCTGGATCGCGGTGGCCACGAGCGGGTCGTCGACGAAGAGGAACAGCAGGGTGGGCAGGCAGTAGATCGCCATCCCGAGCAGGATCACCGAGCCCAGCCGCGGCCAGGCGGCCATCCGGTTGACCAGGCCGGCCGCCGCGATCCCGCCGAGGCCCATCCCGGCGAGCAGGTAGCCGAAGCCGTCGGGTCCGGTGCCCAGCCGTTCCTCGGAGAGCACGACGAACTGCACGGTGTCGACGCCGTACACGAAGCTGGCGATGACGCTGTAGGTGACCAGGGTGGCGGCGGTCGCCGAGCCGGCGATCGTCCGGATACCGACCATCATCTGCTTCAGGGGGCCGGCGGTCCCGGCCTCGGTCACGTCCACGGGGATGCTGCGCACCGAGATCCGCCGCACCACGAGGGCAGACACAGCGAAGGTGGCGGCGTTGGCCACGAACACCACCGACGGCGGCGCCGCGAGCAGGAGCAGCGCGCCGAGCACCGGCCCGGTGATGATCGCGATGTTGTCGACCATGTTGCGCAGCGCGTTGGCCGCGGCCAGGTCGGTCTCCGGCACGGTCTCCGGCGTGATCGCCGCGGCGGCCGGTTCGTAGACCGTGCCGGTGACCGAGGTCAGGCCGGCCAGCACGATCGCCAGCAGCGCCGGACCCTCGAGTGCCGCGACGAGGGCCAGGACCAGCATCAGGCCGGTGCTCATCCAGTCGAGCGACACCATCAGGCGCACCCGCTCGAAGCGCTCCGCGAGCACCCCGCCGTACGGACCAAGCAGCAGCGACGGGACGAACCGGCCCACCGTGGCCGCCCCGACCCAGGCGGCCGACCCGGTCTGGTCGTAGACGTAGACCGCCAGGGCCACGTTGTAGGCCCACGAGCCGGCGAAGGAGATGAAGAACGAGGTGATCAGCAGCCGGAAGTCCCGGTGCCGCAGCGGTGCGGTCAGCCGCGGCCGGTCTCGTCGGGCGTGCTGAGCCATGACGGCGCCTCATGGGTCGGTCGGCGGTGCCGGGATGCGGGCGGGTGGTCGCCCGAACGGTGGCAGATCCACCCGGGTTCGCGCGGGCAAACGGGCGATGTGCCCCGCAATCGCTCGGTGGGCACGCTACGGTGCCGCGCGTGAGCGCATCGTGAAGCTCGAGACCCTCGGGGTCCGCGGATCGACGGCGGCGCCCGGCGCCGAGTTCGCCGGCTACGGCGGGCACACGTCGTGCGTGGCGGTGACCGCCGACGGCGCCGACCGGCCCAGCCTCGTCCTCGACGCGGGCACCGGGCTGCGCTCGCTGACCCGGATCCTGGCCGGCGCGTCCTACGACGGCGCGATCGTGCTCAGCCATATGCACTGGGACCACGTCCAGGGCCTGCCCTTCTTCGCGGCCGGTGACCGGGACGACTCCCGGGTCGACCTGTACCTGCCGGCCCAGGACGGCCGGTCCGGGCGCGACCTGCTCGCCCAGACCCTGTCGCCGCCCGCCTTCCCGATCACCCCGGAAGGGCTGCGCGGCCGGTGGGGCTTCCACGCCGTCGAGGCGGGTCAGCACCAGATCGAGGGGTTCACGGTCCGCACGGTCGACATCGCCCACAAGGGCGGCCGGACGTACGGCATCCGGGTCGAGGACGACCACGGGTCGATCGCCTACCTGCCCGACCACGCGCCGGCGGCGGGTGTCTCGGACGAGCTGCTCGACCTGCTCAGCGGCGTGGACGTACTGCTGCACGACGCCCAGTTCCTCGAGGGCGAGCGACCGGTCGCGGTGGACTACGGCCACGCGACCGTCCAGGACGCGGTCGGTCTCGGGTTGAGCAGCGGCGCGGGCACGCTGGTCCTCTTCCACCACTCGCCGGCCCGCACCGACGCGGCCCTGGACGAGATCGCGGAGTGGGCGCCCGCGCTCGGCGGCGGGATGCGGGTCGTGGTGGCCCGCGAGGGCGACACCTACGAGGTTGCGGCCGGGCCGTCGCCTGCGGCGTCGACGTCCTCGGTCTGAGCCCGGCGCACCGCGTCGTCCTCGAGGTGTCCCTGCACGACCTCGTCCGCCGAGACCCGGGCCGCGGGCACGGTCCGCATGGCGCGCAGGAAGTCGTCGCGCTCGATCCAGACCAGGTGGGTCGGCGCGGTCGCCGTCACGGTCGCGGTGCGGGGCACGTCGAGGAGCAGCGCGACCTCACCGAAGGAGGAGTGCCGGCCGAGCCGGGTCAGCTCGCGGCCGTCCTGGCTGACCGTGACGGCGCCGTCGGACACCAGGTAGAACCGGTCGCCGCGGTGGGCCTCGCGAACGACGACGGCGCCCGTGTCGACATCGTCCTCGTCCGTGCGCCGGCTCAGCTGCTCGAGCACCGGCAGCGGCGCGGAGCGGAAGAACGGCACGGTGCGGAGCAGGTCGAACCACCGGCCGGGCTGCCGCGCGCGGGCGTCCAGCCCGCGCAGCACCGGCCAGGCCAGCAGCCCAGCCACCGGCAGCAGGGCACCGGCGGCGACCAGGGCGCCGGAGATGCCCAGCCACGACACCAGCAGCGGCGCGCTGGCAGCGCCGACCGCGAGGGCGGCGGTCATCAGGGCCTCCTGCAGCCCGAAGACCCGGGCCAGCACCTCGTCCGGCACGGTGCGCTGCAGCAGCGTCCGGCCAGCGACGTCGAAGAACGCCTTGCCGGCCCCCGACAGCACCAGCAGCACGGCCGCCAGCGCGGTCCCGCCGCCCGCGGCCAGGACGCAGATCGGCAGCCCGGTCACGAGCAGGCCGGCCAGCAAGGCCGGCGACAGCCGGCGTCGCCCGGCCAGCACGACCGTCAGCAGGGCGCCGAGGATCGCGCCGACGCCGAGCGCGCTGCCCAGCAGCCCCGGCCCGGAGCTGTCGGTGCCGAGGACCTCCAGCGCCAGGACGATCAGCAGGATGTCCATGGCGCCGACCACGACGTACTGCCCGGTGACCATCAGCATCAGCAGGCCCGAGGCCGGCTGCTCGCGCAGCTCCCGGACGCCGGCCAGCGTTCGCCGGGTGAGGCTCTCCGCGGCGCGCACCACGCCGGGCTCGTCGCCGTCGGTCAGGCGGACGACCGGCAGCCGGGCGACCAGCGCGGCAGACCCGAGCAGCAGCACGCCGAAGAGCAGGAAGACCGACCCGGGGCCGGCACCGGAGATCAGCAGGCCGCAGGTCAGCGGGCCGAGGAAGCCGCCGACCCCCTCGGCGGTGATCGACGCCGAGTTGCCGGCCAGCAGCTCGGCCGGTGTGTGAGAGACGGTGGGCAACGTGGCGTTGTGCACCGGGCGGGTCAGCGTGATCGCGCAGGTGACCAGCACCCCGCCCGCGCAGGTGAGGGCGAACGGCGCGTCCGCGACCAGCAGCAGCCCGGTCAGCAGCATGGTGAGCGCCTGGGCCAGGTAGCCGATCGCCAGCGCCCGGCCGCGTTCCCCTCGGTCGCCGATGACCGAGGCGAGCGGGGCGACGACCACCGCGGGCAGCAGCTGGACGACCGAGACGGTGGCGGCCGCCCCGACCCCGCGCTCGTCGTAGGCCCAGACCAGCAGCGTGATCCAGGTGGCCCACTCGGCGACGGAGAACACCAGGAAGGCCAGCAGCGCACGTCGAAGTGCCCCGTGCCGGAGGGCGTCGATCGTCGCCGCCAGCCCGTCGGTCACGGCGACCGGGCGACGTGCGTCCGTACGTCGACGAGCTGGCCGTCATCCTGCCGGGCCGGCTCCGGCACCAGGCTGCGGGGCACCGGCCAGACGCCCGGGTGCCGGGCGTCCTGGGCCAGCACCGCGAGCAGCTCCCGGGCGGCCCGTCGGCCGGCCTGCACCATGCGGTCGAGCTGGTGGAACTCGAGCAGCCCCACACCCATCGTCGGCGGGGTGACGACCGCCGCGCCGTGGCCCCTGGCGGTGGCGACCGCGCCGGCGCTGCCGATCATCATCGTGCGCAGCAGGGTCTCCCCGAGCGCGGGGACGCGCGCCGGGCGCGGTGGCGCCGACGGGTCGACGGTGTGTGGCCGGACGCTGCCGCCCATGGCGATGTTCACGGCGACCACCGGGCCCTCGCTGCGCTCGGTGAGCAGGTCGACCGGCAGGTTGTCGAGCACCCCGCCGTCGATGAGCAGCCGCTGGCCGTCGGCGATCGGCGGGAACAGCACCGGCAGGCGGACCGAGGCCAGGGTGGCGTCGACCAGGCTCCCACGGCGGTGCACCTGCCGGGTGCGGGTCACCAGGTCGGTGCTGACGCAGCCGAACTGCCGCGGCAGGCCCTCGACCAGGGTGTCCGCGCCGAGTGCGCGCATCAGGCCCTCGTGGGTGCGGCGGCCCCGGGCCAGCGAGTGGGTCGGCAGTGTGTAGTCGCCGAACGGCCGCCGCCGGACGAACTCGGCGTAGCTCTTGTCCTCGAGCTCCTCGCCGGAGACACCGGTCGCCCAGGTCGCCGCGACGATCGCGCCGATGCTGCAGCCGGCCACCCGGTCGACCGGGATCCCCTGGTCCTCGAGCTCGCGCAGCACCCCGATGTGGGCGAAGGCGCGGGCGCCGCCGCCGGCCAGCACCAGGCCCAGCGAGCGGCAGGCGACCCGGTCGACCAGCGGACGCAGCCCCACGGCGAGGTCGCCGTCGACCACGCTGACCTGCCATGCGTCGGCCGCGCGGGCCCACGCGGCAAGGGTCTCGGGGCCGGGGTGAGGGCCGACCAGCACCACGTCCGGCTGGCAGGCGGCCTCGTCGCAGCGGCCGCGCAGCAGCTCGGTCTGCGGCGCGTCCGCGGCCGCGACCAGGACCACCTGGTCGGCCTGCCGCACGCAGCGCGCCAGCCAGCCCGGGTCGCCGTCGTCGGTGCCGTCGGCGACGAGGACGACCCGGTCGTGCTCGCGCTCGGCCCGGGCGAGCCCGTCGGCGTCGACCCGCTGAGGGGCGACGACCCGCAGGTGCCGGTCCAGGCCGGCCACCAAGCTCGCGGCGACCGCCGCGACCGGGGCCCCGTCGTGCGCCGCGACGACCGCGACGACACCCGGCGCGGCTGCCGGCTCGGCCGGCCGGGCGCCCCCGCTGCGCAGCCGCTCAGCGAGCTGGGTCACGACGACCCGCGAGGCTGCCGGATCGGTCTCGAGCAGCGTCGTGAAGTCCTCGCGGCGGATCTCGAGCAGCACCGAGTCGCGGCGGGCCCGGACGGCGGCCGAGCGGCCCTCGCCGGTCAGGACCGCCAGCTCGCCGATCACGGCACCGGGGCCGAGCTCGCGGACCCGGGTCCCGGCGATCCACACCTCCAGCCGTCCGGTGCGGACCACGTAGACGGAGCCGGGCGGGTCGCCCTCGCGCATCAGCCAGTCACCGGCCGGCACCGCGTGCTCGGTGGCGCTGCGCTCGAGCCGCACCCGGGCGGCCGGGTCGAGGGCGGCGAACATCGGCACGTCGGCCACGCCGGCGCTCTGGGCCGCCGGTCGGGGGAGCGGGTCCCGGGTGGGCAGGTGCACGACCGGCACGTCGTGCGCGTCGTCGGCCGGTGCCTCCTCGGCGTGGCCGAGCCGGCCCAGCGGCAGGGCGAGGACCGCCACGGCGAGGAACGCCGCGATCGAGAGCAGCCAGCCGTCCTTGAAGGCGCCGACCGCCTCCGCCGCTGACGGGGTGCCGACGATGACGACGAGCAGGGCGATGCCGAGCACGCCGCCCAGCTGGCGAGCACTGGACACCACCGCGGACGCGGTCGCGTAGCGGCCGCCCGGCACGGCGGCCAGGGCGGCGCTGCCGAGCACCGGCAGGGTGGCGCCGACGCCGATCCCGGACAAGACCTGGCCCGGCAGCCAGGCGCCCAGGAAGTCCGGCGTGACGCCGGTGGCCTGGTGGTACCAGATGTAGGCGCCGGCCCACACCAGCGCCCCGGGGACGACCACCAGCCGGTAGCCGCGCCGCTCGGCGACCGGGCCGAGCACCGCGGCGACGACCGCGGCGACCAGGGCGCCGGGCACCAGGGCCAGGCCGGCCCGCAGCACGCTGTAGCCCCACACGTACTGCAGCCACAGGATGTTGGTGAGCAGGTAGGCGTAGAAACCGAGCCCGGCAACGGCGGTCGCGACGTTGGCGACGGCGAAGGACGGGATCCGCAGCAGGGTCGGGTCCAGCAGCGGCGACCTCGCCCGCCGGGAGCTCACGACGAACAGCCCGCCGAACGCGATTGCGGCGATCATCGAACCGACCAGAGCTGCACTGATCCAGCCCCAGTCGTTGCCCTTGACGATGCCCAAAGTCAGGGCGGCCAGGGCGGCCGCCAGCAGCGCGGCGCCCACCAGGTCGGGCATGGTGCGCCGGCCGGGAGCACGGCTCTCGACCAGCTGGCGACGGGCGACCAGGACGGCCGCGATGCCGAAGGGGATGTTGACGTAGAACGCCCAGCGCCAGCCGCCGGCCTCCACCAGGGCGCCGCCGATCGGCGGGCCGAGACCGGCCGCCACGGCCGCCGTTGCGCCCCACAGGCCGATCGCGTGCGTGCGGCGCTCCTCGGAGAAGGCCTCGACGACCAGGGCGAGGGAGGCCGGGACCAGCAGCGCCGCACCGAGGGCCTGGACCACGCGGGCGGCGACCAGCAGCCCCACCGTCGGGGCGGCCCCGCACAGCGCGGACGCGACCGTGAAGACCAGGACGCCCAGGACGAAGGTCCGGCGCCGGCCGAGCAGGTCGGCCAGCCGGCCGCAGACGATGAGGAACGCCGCGAACACGATGTTGTAGGCGTTGAGCACCCAGGACAGCTCGCCGATCGACGTGCCGGGGAACGACTCCCGGATGCTCGGGAACGCGACGTTCACGATCGTCGCGTCGAGGAAGGCCAGGAACGCGCCGAAGGCGCTGACGAGCAGCACCCTGCCCTCGGTGACCCGCCCCGTCCCCGCTGCGCGCATGCTCGACCCGTCCCTCCTGCGGCCGTCGTGAGCGCGGTCGCGCTCCCCGGCCCCCAGCCGCTCGGCACACTGTCGTCTGCACGGGCAAGTGCTGACAAGATCGCCCCACGCCGCCCAGGGCTTCTGCCCGCATCTACACGCTAGATCGTCTTCATCCCTGACTCGCCAGGTATGTCCGGTTATGTAGAGAAATCCGGCTCGACCCGCAGTGACTGAGGATCAGCGCACAGTGGGGTTATCCGAAACACCTTGCCTCGCAACGGATTGAAGCCATGATGGCCACACAC
>DATHAP010000165.1 GCA_035489715.1 Actinomycetes bacterium | reverse complement strand
CACGCCCTGGTTGGCGGCCAGCGGGGCGCCGAACGCGGTGCGGCTCCGGGCGTGGGCGACGGCCTGGTCGAGGCAGTACTCCGCCAGCCCCAGCGACTGCGCGGCGAAGCCGGCGCGCCCGGCGTTGAGGAAGCGCATCGCGGCGTGGAAGCCGCGACCCACCTCGCCGACGACGTGGTCGGCCGGCACCCGGGCCCCTTCGAACCACAGCTCGCTGGGGTGGGAGTCGGCGATGGTCCACTGCGTCTTGCCGACGCGGAACTGGTCGCGAGGCACGACGAACGCCGTGATGCCGCCGTCGGCCCGCTTGTCGGGGTCCGTCACCGCGAACACCACGGCGAAGTCGGCGCGGTCGCCGTTGGTGATGTAGTGCTTCATGCCGTCGATGACCCACTCGTCCCCGTCGCGCCGGGCCCGCGTCCGGATCGCCTGCGCGTCGCTCCCCGCCTCCGGCTCGGTCAGCGCGAAGCACATGGTCTGCTCGGCCCGAACGACCGGGTCGACGTACGTCGCCCACAGGTTCCGCGGCAGCTGGAGCAGCAGCGGGCTGGGCCCGGACGGGTTGGGCACGCCGAGGGTGACCAGGGCGAGTCGCAGGCCAGAGCGGGCGGCGTCCTCGACCAGCAGGGCCGTGCCGAGCGTGGAGACGCCCCACCCGCCGACCTCCTCGGGCAGGTAGCAGGCGTAGAAGCCCTCCGCGGCCGACCGGCGGCGGACCCCCATGGCCGCGTCGTAGAGCAGCTCGCGGTCCGGTGCGGGCGCGTCGAGCTCGGCGCGCAGCCGCTGCTCGACCGGGCGGACCTCGCGGTCCAGGAACGCGGCGTAGGACGAGCGCAACGCAGCCAGCTCGTCGGGGACGGCGAAGTCCACTCAGGCCTCCTCGGGGGCCGCGCCGGCCGCCGGGGTCACCCCGGGGTCTGGCGGCCGTGGGGCCATCCTGATGGACACGTGCACGTCGCGGGCACCCTCGGGCCGGTCGGCCGGGTCGCTGCGGGCCGAGACGAAGTACGGGCCGAGGACCCCGAGCAGCGCCTGCGAGACGTCCGCGAGCTCCTCCACCGTGGCGACGATCGTGCTGTTGGACAACAGGGCCGCCTCGCGCCACTCCGGCTCGGCCGCGGCCCGGTCGACGAAGTCGAGCACCCGCCGGTCCGAGCTGGCCATCATCACCCGGGTCAGCGTGGAGTCGATGGCCTGCATCTCGCGCGGGTCGGCGTCGGCCGGCGGGTCGGCGAACCAGCCCGGGGTCGCGGCCCGCCAGACCCGCTCGCGGCCGTCGCTGCGCGCGTCGTCGGAGGTGTCCTCCTCGACGAACCCGTGCCGGGCCAGCAGCCGTAGGTGGTAGCTGCACGCGCTGGGCGACAAGCCGGCCACCTCGGCGCACTCGGTCGCGGTGGCCGGGCCCCGGGTCTGCAGCCGCTCCAGGATCGCGTAACGCCCGGTGTGGGCCAGGGCGCGCAGCGCCTGCGGGTCCGAGACCGGCCGGCCGTACCCCTCGGCCCCGGACCGCCGCCGGGGAGTCTGGTCGCTCATGACCCGAGCATATCTGAAAAGACCCCTTCACAAATTAGATGTGAAGCATTACCTTCACATCTATGACCACCACCGCACCTGCCCGCCTGCCGGACCCGACCGCCGCGCCCGTCTCACGGTCCCCGCTGCGCTCCCGGGACTTCCGACTGCTGTTCGCCTCCTACGGCATCTCCTCCCTCGGCAGCGAGGTGACGGTGCTCGCCCTGCCGCTGGCCGCCGCCGTGCTGCTGGGGGCCAGCCCCTGGCAGATGGGCCTGCTGGTCGCGGCGGGCACTGCGCCGTACATGGGCTTCTCGCTGGTCATCGGCGCCTGGGTGGACCGCCTGCGCCGGCGCCGGCCGCTGATGGTCAGCGCCGACCTGGTCGCGGCCGCCGCGCTGGTCACCGTCCCGGTGGCCTGGTGGGCCGACGCCCTCACGGTGACCCACCTGGTGCTCGTCGAGCTGCTGGTCGGTGCCGCGCGGGTGACCTTCCGGCCGACGTTCTCCACGCACCTGCCGGACGTGGTGCCGGACGAGCACGTCACCGAGGCGAGCTCGCGGCTGCGCGCCGCGGATGCGAGCGCGGCCCTGGCGGGGCCGGGACTCGGTGGCACGCTGGTGCAGGTGCTCTCCGCGCCGGTCGCGGTGCTCGCCGATGCGGCGTCGTTCCTCGCCTCCGCCGTGCTGGTGGGCAAGGTCCGCTCGCCGGAGCGGGTCGGACACGTCGCCCCCGCCCGCCGCCGGCTCCTCACCGAGATCGGCGAGGGGATGGGCCACCTGCTGCGCGACGGCAAGCTGCGCGCTGTCGCGTTCACCGCGGCGTCGGTCAACTTCTTCGGGCTGATGATCTTCGCGCTGCTCGTGGTCTACCTGACCCGCGAGCACGACTTCACCCCGCTGATGATCGCCGCGGTCACGGTCGCGGGCGGGCTCGGGTCGCTGGCCGGCGCCCTGGTCGCGCCCCGGGTGTCGGCCCGGGTGGGCCGTGGCCGGACCATCCTGCTGGCGTCGGCGATCTTCTCGGTCGGGATGCTCGCGTTCCCGCTGGCCGACGGTCCGCGCTGGCTGGTGCTCGCGATCCTGGCGGCCAACGAGGTCGTCGTCGGCGTCGGGATCATGCTCTTCGACGTGACCATCGGGGCCTTGGTCATCACCGATACGCCGCGCGAGCTGCTCGGCCGGGTCAACACGTCGCTGGCGACAGTCACCCAGGGCGTCAAAGCGGTCGGTGCACTCGCCGGTGGTGCGATGGCTACCGCGATCGGCATCCGGCCAGCGCTCTGGGTGGCCGCCCTCGGCGCCACCACCACCGTGCTCTGGGTGTGGTTCTCCCCCCTCCGCCACGAGGGCCCGGCTACCGTCGGGACCGAGGGCGGCGCCGCCGACTGACCCTCCGGGGGAGCGACGGGGAGATCACATGCACGGGGGTACGCCGCGGGCGGCCGTCCCGGTCGCGCTGGCCGCCCTCGGGGTCCTCGCCCTGCTGGTCGTCCCGGCCCGGACGACCGGCTCGCCGGTCGCGCCGGCCGTGCCCGTCGCCCCGGTGGTGAGGGGGGCGGCCGTCGGGGCGACGGCCGGCTGGGCGACGGCCGTCGAGGCCTCGGCCGAGGTCCGGCTGCGGCGGGCCCGGACGCTCGCGCTGCAACGGCTGGCCCGCACCGAGGCGGCGCTGCCCGCCGGCCGCTTCCCGACCGTGGCCGCCGACGGGCGGTGGCGCACCGAGGGTCCGTGGGCCGGCTGGCTGGCCGGCTTCCACCCTGGCGAGCTCTGGACGGCGTACGAGCTGACCGGTCGCCCGGCCTGGGCCCGCCTCGCCGTCCGCCGCCAGCGCGCCCTCGCCCCGCGCGCCGCCGACACCGCGGCCCACGACCTTGGCTTCCTGCTGCAGACCGGTTTCGGTCGTGGCGTCCGGCTGCGCGGCCGCACCGCCGACGCGGCCGTCCTCGACCGGGCGGCGGCCTCCCTGGCCGCCCGTTGGGTGCCGGCCGCGTACGCGCTGCGCAGCTGGGACGGCCCGCCCGGCGAGGTGACCGTGATCGTCGACAGCATGGTCAACCTCGAGCTGCTGCTCGCCGCCGCCGACCGCGCGTCCGACCCCGCGGCCGCGAGCTGGCGGGCGACCGCGCTGGCCCACGCCGCCACGGTCGCCCGACTCCTGGTCCGCCCCGACGGCAGCACGGTGCACGTCGCCCGGCTCGACGAGCGCACCGGCGAGGTGCGCTGGGCCGGCACCGTGCAGGGCCTGCGCGACTCGTCGACCTGGGCGCGCGGCCAGTCCTGGGCGGTGCACGGCTTCACCACCGTGTGGCGCGAGGGCCACGACCCGGCGATGCTCGCCGCCGCGCGCGCCACGGCCGGCTGGGCGCTGGCGCTCCTGCCCGCCGACGGTGTGCCGGCGTGGGACTCGGCCGCGACGTCGCCGCGGGACGCCTCGGCCGCTGCCGTCCTCTCCTCCGGGCTGCTCGAGCTGGCCCGGCTCGACCCGGACCCCGGGCTGCGGGCGGCCTGGACCCGGGCCGGCCGGCGCATCCTGAGCGCCCTGACCGGACCGGCGTACCTCGCGACCGGCCGCGCCACCCCGGCGCTGCTCCGCCACGTGCGGCACAGCCCCGAGCACCCGGACGCCGGCACGTCCTACGCCGACCTCTACCTGCTCGAGGCGGTGCAGCGCGACCAGCTCCTAGGGTCACCGCGCCCGGTGCTCCGAGTCGCCGGCCGCCGCGACCCGGGGCCGGCGACCCGGGTGCTCGACCTCGGCCGGACCCGCGCCGTCTCCGGCGTCTCTGTGCGCTGGGCCGACGCAGTGACCGACCCCGGCGACGCGGTGCCGGCCGTCCGGTTCCGGGTCGACACGTCGGTCGCCGGCCGCCGCTGGGTGCGGGGCCGGTCGGCGGTCAGCAGCGGCGGCTGGAGCGGCTTCGAGACGTACGACGTCAGGGACCGCCCGGCCCGCCTCGTGCGGCTGACGGTGCTCGGCAGCGGGGTGACGACGGCCGTCGTCGACGCGGTGCGGGTGCGGGGTCAGTCGACGTAGCGCTCGCGCGGCGCGGTCAGCCAGGTCGTGAAGCCGACCAGCACCAGCAGCGCGCCGAGCACCATCGTCGCCGCGACGAGCGCGGTCTGCACCGGCTCCTCCGAGCGGTCGCGCAGCAGGTCGTGCACCGGGTCGTTGGCCAGCATGTAGGCGACCGAGAGGCCGCCGAGCACGGCGAGCAGGAACGCGCCGAGCCGGCCGGCCGCCCCGTCCATGCTGGCCAGCACCGTCAGCACGGCGCCGGCCGCGACGGCTGCCAGAGGGGCCGCGAGCCCGGTGCCCCAGCCGTAGAGCCAGTCCTCGCCGACCATGTCGTCGGCGCCCGGCGAGTCGAGGAAGGACAGGTCGTAGGGAACGGTCTGGTCGACGGCCAGCCAGGCCGCGCCGAGAGTGACGCCCACCCAGGCCACGCCGAGGAGCACCAGGAGCTTGCGCACCCGGCCAGCCTGCCAGCCCGGGCGTCGGCGACGCCGCAGGCGCACCGCGTGGCGTCAGGGCCCCGGGCACTGCTGCCGGCCCAAGGGCCAGACTGCCTCTCCATGGGCGAGGTGCGCGGGCTCACCCTCGACGAGGCGCGGGGGCGGTGGGTGCTGCTCGCCACCGTGCTGGGCTCCGGGATGGCCTTCCTCGACTCCACGGTCGTCAACGTCGCGCTGCCGCGGATCGGCGAGGACCTCGACGCCGGGATCGCCGGGCTGCAGTGGACGGTGAACGCCTACACGCTGACCCTCGCGGCGCTGATCCTGCTCGGCGGCTCGCTGGGCGACCGGTTCGGCCGGCGACGGGTCTTCGTCCTCGGAGTCGTGTGGTTCGCCGTCGCCTCGCTGGGCTGCGCGCTGGCGACCGACGTCGTGACGCTGTCGGTGGCCCGCGCCGTCCAGGGTGCCGGCGGCGCCCTGCTGACGCCAGGCAGCCTGGCGATCCTGCAGTCGTCGTTCCGCCTCGAGGACCGGGCGCGGGCGATCGGCGCCTGGTCCGGGCTGGCCGGGACCGCCGGCGCGGCCGGCCCCTTCGTCGGCGGCTGGCTGGTGGAGCACGCCGGCTGGCGCTGGGTCTTCCTGCTCAACCTGCCGCTCGCGGTCGTCGTTGTCCTGGTGACCCTGCGCCACGTGCCTGAGAGCCGCGACCCGGCGGCGGCCAGGTCGCTCGACCTGCCTGGAGCGGCGCTCGGCGCGGCCGGGCTCGGCCTGCTGACCTTCGGCCTGATCGCCTGGCAGGAGCAGGGACCCGGCTCGCCGGCGGTCGTCGGCGGGCTGCTGCTCGGGGTGGCCGGCATGGGTCTCTTCGGCTGGCGGGAGCACGCCGCGCGGGAGCCGATGCTGCCGCTCGACATCTTCGCCTCGCCGCTGTTCCGCTCCACCAACGCCGTGACGTTCCTGGTCTACGGCGCCCTCGGCGGCGTCTTCCTGTTCCTCGTGCTGGCCCTGCAGGTGGTGGCGGGGTTCTCGCCCATCGCCGCGGGGGCGGCGCTGCTGCCGGTGACGCTGCTGATGCTTGCCCTGTCGGCCAGGGTCGGGGCGCTCTCGACCCGGATCGGGCCTCGGCTGCCGATGACGGTCGGCCCGGCGCTGGCCGGGGTGGCGGTGCTGATCATGGCGTCGTTCGACGAGGACGTGTCGTACGTCGCGCAGGTGCTCCCCACGGCGTCGCTCTTCGGCCTCGGCCTTGCGTTGACGGTGGCCCCGCTGACCGCCACGGTGCTCGCGGCGGCGCCGGACCGGCACGCCGGCCTGGCGAGCGGGGTCAACAACGCGGTGGCCCGGGTGGCCGGGCTGCTCGCGGTGGCGAGCCTGCCGCTGGTGGCCGGGCTGGACGGCGAGGCCTACGCTGATCCGGTGCTGCTGCTGCCCGCCTACCGGACCGCGATGACGGTCTGCGCCGGGCTGCTGCTGGCCGGCGCCGCCCTCGCCGCGGCCACCGTGCGGACCCCGTCGGCACCGTCTCCGGCAGCAGGGCGCGGACCGACCGAGCCGGTGGCGGGCCACCACCATCACCACTGCGCCGTCGGCGCACCCGCGATGGAGACCTGCCCGCACCACGGCCCGGTCGACCCGGTCGATCCGGTGCCCGGTGCACCGACCATCCGGTAGCCAGGGTCAGGCGGTCTCGGCCACCCAGTCCCGCAGGTGATCGAGCGCCTCGCGCTCGATCTGGCGGACCCGCTCCCGGGAGACGCCGAGGCGGGCGGCGATCTGCTCGTAGGTCTGCTTCGGGCCGGGGACCATCCCGTAGCGGCACCGGATCACCTCGGCCTCGCGGTCGGTGAGCCGGTCGACCAGATCGATGACCGCGCCGCGGGTGGCCCGGTCGACGACGAGGTCCTCAGGCCCGGGGTCGGCCGCGTCGACCAGGTCGCCGAGGGTCGTCCCCCCGTCCTCGCCCACCAGGGCGTCGAGGCTGGCCGGGGTGCGGGAGATCGCGTCGAGGTCGGCGATGGCCTCCACCGTGATGCCGAGCTCCTCGGCCACCTCGGCGTCGGTGGCGTCGCGGCCCAGCGAGGCCCCGAGGTCACGCCGGGTGCGGGAGAGCCGGCTGAGCTTCTCCACCTGGTGCACCGGGAGCCGCACGGTGCGGCTCTGCTCGGCGATCGCCCGGCCGATGGCCTGCCGGATCCACCAGGTGGCGTAGGTGGAGAACTTGTAGCCGCGCGCGTAGTCGAACTTCTCGACCGCGCGGACCAGGCCGACGTTGCCCTCCTGGATCAGGTCGAGCAGCGGCATGGAGGCCCGGCTGTATCGGCGGGCCAGCGAGACGACCAGGCGCAGGTTGGCCCGGATGAAGGCGCGCTTGGCCAGCTCGCCGTCCTCGGCGAGCCGGTCGAGCTCGGCGCTGCTGGCCACCTTGCGGGCGGCCTGCAGCTTCACCGCCCGGCGCCCGCCTAGCGTGTCGAGCCCGTCGCGCAGGTGCCGCGCGTACAGCCCGGCCTCGATGCGCTGGGCCAGGTCGACCTCGGACGCCGCGTCGAGCAGCGGCGAGCGGCCGATCTCGTCGAGGTAGAGCCGGACCAGGTCGGGGGTGCCGACCTCGTCCTCGACGACCTCGGTGTCGAGCGTAGCTGTGTCGAGCGTAGCTGTGTCGAGCGTGGTGGTGTCGAGCGTGGTGGTGTCGAGCGTGTCGGCGGCGCTGTCGCTCGTGCTGCGCAGGGGGGTGGGTCGGGAGTCGTCGGTGGAGGAGCGGGACAGAGGCAGCTGGGTCAATGCGGTCCCTTCGTGCTGGTGACACCTGTCCGAACGATCGGGAGCGCCGGAAGATTTCCGGCGGTCCAGCCCGGTGCGCGGCGAGCATGGCGGCGCGGCTCCCGGTCGACCATCTCGACGCGGTCGTGACCTTGATCGAGCCGTCGACCGGCACGCCCGAGGCGGCCTGGCAGGAGTGGGCCGTGCCGGGCAGGTGGTCCCGGCTGCAGCCGGCGGACCTGTGCGACCGTCCGGTCGTCGTCCTCGCCGCGCACCCGGACGACCAGGTGCTCGGCCTCGGGGGGCTGGTCAGCCTGCTGGCCGCGCTCGGAGCCAGGCTGCGGTTCGTCTGGGCGACCGACCGCGAGGCTGGGGCTGCCGGACGGCGGGCTCGCCGAGGCCGCCGGCGACCTGGTCCGCCGGGTGCGGTGCGTCGTGCACCCGGCGACCTGGTGCTGGCGCCACGGCGACGGCCACCCCGACCACGAGGCGGCGGGCGCGGCCGTCCGGCCGGTGAGCCGTCACGTCCTCGAGTACCCGGTCTGGGCCCGGCACTGGGCCCGGCCCGGTGACGCCCGGGTGCCGTGGGAGCGGGCGGTGCGGGTGGACCTCGACGGCTCGACCCGCAGCGCGAAGGCGGACGCGGTGGCCTGCTTCCGCAGCCAGGTGGCACCGGTCAGCCCGCGGTCCGAGGACGGCCCGGTGCTCCCGCCCGAGGATCTCGCGCCCTTCGCCCGGGACCACGAGGTGCTGCTCCGGTGAGCGTGAGCCGCGACCGGGCCTGACCGGCGTCGACGCCCGAGCGGCGTCAGTGCGCCGGCAGCCAGGGCTCCGGGTCGACGAGGGAAGCGTTGACGTAGAGCTCGAAGTGCAGGTGGCAGCCGGTGGAGTAGCCGGTCGAGCCGACCGTCCCGATGACCTGGCCGGTGCCTACCTTGGCCCCGACGGTCGTGCCCAGCCGGGTCTGGTGGTTGTAGGTCGTCGTGAGGAGGACCCCGTCGACCGCGCCGTGCGAGACGACGGTCCGCCAGCCGTAGGCGCTGTTCCAGCCGGCCGCGACGACGACGCCGTCCCGGGCGGCCCGGATCGGGGTGCCGCAGGCCGCGCTCAGGTCGGTGCCGGTGTGCAGCTTGTAGACGCCGGTGATGGGGTGCACCCGCATGCCGAACGGCGAGGAGATCCGGCCCCGGACCGGCCAGGACAGGGTGCCCGCCCGGGCCGGGACCGTCGAGCCGTCGCGGCCGCCGCCGGGGCCGGCCTCGGCGCGTGCGCGGGCTGCAAGCTCGGCGGACAGCTCGCTGGACACGCTGTCGCGGCGGGCGTGCGCCGCGTCCTCCTCGGCCTGCGCGGCCTTCGCGGCGGCGAGCGCGGCTTCGCGCGCGGCGACCAGCCGGCCCACCTGGTCCTCGGCGGCGCGGGCCCGGGCCTCGAGCTCGGTGACGGCGGCCAGCTCGCGCTGGGCGCGGGCGTCGGCGGCGGCCAGCTGGTCGCGCACCGCCTCGAGGTCCTCGGTCTGCGAGCCGAAGCTCTCCTGGACGTCGACCAGGTCGTCGAGCATGCTCCGTTGGCTGTTGACGATCGTCTGCAGGCTGACCAGCCGCTCGGCGAAGTCGGCAGGGGAGCGCGCCTCGAGCAGCATCGACATGTCGCCCATCGACCCGCCGCCCTGGTAGGCCGCCCGCGCGAGCCGGCCGATCTCGGCGCGCTGCTCGGCGACGTGGGCCGCGGACTCCTCGGCGGTCTGCGAGCTGAGCATGAGGCGCACCTGTGCGGTGCCCCGTGCCCGAGCCGCGGCGTCGGCCCGGCGCCTGGCCTGGGCGAGCAGCTGCCGGGCGTGATCAGCCGTCGCCTGGGCCCCCGGGAGGGCGGAATCGGCCAGCCGCAGGTCGGCGGCCGCTCGGACCATGGCCTCGCTGGACTCCGCGAGCTCGTCGCGCACCTCGTCCATGACCCGGTCGATGTCGGCCTGCGACGGTTCGCCGCCGCTGGTCCGGCCGCTGCCGCTGGTCTGGTCGCCGGGACCCGGCTGGTCGGCTGCGTGGCCGACCGATGCCGGTACCAGGCCGAGCACCAGCGCCGTCGCGGCGAACGCCGCGGCAGTCGCCGGCCGCCTGCGTCGCGCCGTCCGGCGCCCGGCCTCGCGGCGCGGGCGGAGCAGGCGCGACATGGGCGTCCTTCAACGGTCGGGGAGCCCCCGCGGCGGAGGGCCGTCCCCTTGTGCGTCGGCGCCTGCCGGGCCCGACTTGACCGGAAGCGACGTCAGGACGCGGCGCCGGCGAGCTCGCCGATCGTGGGGACGAGCGACCGGAGGTGCTGCTCCAGCGTCGCGGCGACCACGTCGCCAGCGAACCGGGCTCGGACCCGGTCGACCGCGGACAGCCCGAAGCTCTCGTGGCGCATCCGGTCGGGCAGCAGGGACCTGATCGCCGGCGCCATGCCGCCGGGGCCGACCAGCAGCCCGGTCACGTCATCGGCCACCGCGTCGGCGAGCACGCCGACGTCGGCAGCGACGACCGGCACGCCGCAGGCCATGGCGGACAGCGTCGTGGTGACCTCGGCCTCGGTGTCGTCCGCCACCACGAGCAGGTCCAAGGACCTCAGCAGCCGCGGGGTCGTCTCGTCCCACTGGTCCGGCGTGGGGACTGCGACGGCGTCGCAGGACGGCATCGAGCGCAGCCCGGTCAGCAGCCCGGTGCGGACCGACCCGTCCGACGGGGTCGCCACGCCCACCCGGTGGGTGCCTCCACGCGTGGGGTCGGACGACGCATCCGGCGGGCTGTCGGCGCTGCCGTCGGCGCGCGACTGACCGTCGCCGCCGGGCTCGTCATCGGTGAACCGCGTCGTGTCCACCGCCTCGGGAAGGACCCGCAGCCGTGCCCGCGGTACGCCGCGGCCGACCAGCCGGTCCAGCTCGCCGACGCTCGGGACCAGCACGAGGTCGGAGCTGCGCACCAGCGCGGTCTCCATCCGGTCCTGGTCGGTGCCCGGGCGGCGGCCGGGCCGGGCCAGCCGGAGAGCGACGGGGACCTCGAGGTCGCGGGCCGCGAGGTGCGCCGCGACGCCAGCCTCCCAGCCGTCGGCCAGGACGACGTCGGGGCGGCCGGAGTCGCCGGCGTGGGGGAGGTCCTCGCTGTGCGCAACGACGCGCCGGGCAGCGGTGGCGGCCTCGGCCGCCGCCTCGACCGGGACGACCGGCGAGACGTCGTGACCCCGGGCGGCCAGGGAGGTCGCCGTCAGCTCGGCGACGTGACGTGACGAGGGTGGGTGCAGCAGGACGATGCGCATGGGTTCTCGCTCAGTGGTTCGCGTGCCAGGACGGCACCAGGGCAACCGGCGCCGGGTTGCTGCAGCGCGCGTGTCGGCACCCGCCTCATGCTCCGAATCGGTCGGCGGCAAACGTCGTGCCGGTCAGGTCAGGACGTCGACTGGCGCCGTTGCAGCTCATGGATGAGGTCCCGCCGGCTCATCGAGGACCGCCCCTCGATGCCGGCCCGCTTGGCGAGCTCGTAGAGCTCCGCCCGGGACACGTCCAGCCGCCGGGGCGGGGGCTCGTCGGCGCCCTCCTCCTGCAGGGCGCGGTCCCGCGACCGGGCGTAGGCCCCACCCAGCTCGCGCATCTGCTTGCGCGGCAGCGCGTCGGTCATCGGTGCCAGGACCCTGCCGGCGAGGGTGTCGGCGTGGCGGCCGAGCAGCGCGGTCAGCTCGCCCCGGAGGGCGGTGGTGGCAGGACCGTCGTCGGGTGCGTCGGAGAGCCGGTGCAGCGCGTCGTCGATGGCGGCGTCCTGCGACCGCAGCTCCGACAGCGCATCGGCTGCGCCGGCCCCCGTGCTGCGGACGACCTCGTCGGTGAGCGAGTCCTCCTCGGCGGCGCGGTGCGCCCGGACGAGATGGACCAGCTCCTCGCGCCACCGCTGCTGGCTCGGGCCGGGTGAGCAGGCACGCCGCACGAGACGGAGCATCCGCTCGTGGTCGGTCGCGGTGAGGCGCGCGATGCTGCTCGGCATGGAGGTCCGGTACCCATGAGTGCGCGGGTCAAGCCCGCCGCGCGCCTGTCGCGACGGGCCTGATGCCCTCAGCGCCGCCCGCGCTCCCGGGTGGTCAGCGGGACGACGTACCAGATGACGCCGAACCAGATGACGAGCGCCGCGGAGATGACGAACGGCCACGTCCCGCCGAGCGCGACGTCGAGGATCAGCAGCACCGCACCGTTGATGGCGAGCAGCAGCATGACCAGCCCGCCGCGGGCCATCGCGTCCGCGCCGGCCACCAGCCGCGGCTTGAGCCCGCGCCGGAACACGATGCGGTGGAAGGGCACCGGCCCGATCAGCAGGGCCGCGGCGACGGCGCTCGCGATCAGCGTGCCGACGTACAACCCCAGCTGGAAGTCGGTGATCTGCACGAAGCGCTGGGTGAACGCCAGGGTCAGCAGGAAGGCGAAGAGAAACTGCACGCCGGTCTGCGCGACCCGCAGCTCCTGGAGCAGCTCGGCGTAGCGACGGTCGGCCTTCTCGTCCTCGGTCTCGTCGCGTTGGTCGTGGTCGCGTTGGTCGTGGTCGCGTCCGTAGTGGTCGCGGTCCTCGGCACCGCCGGCCATGTGCCCTCCTCGCCTCAGGGTGGGCGGGAGGCTACAGCGCCTCCTCCGCCTGCTCCTGACAGGTGTGCCCCGGCTCCACGCCGTCCACGCCGTCCACGCACCTTCGCGCGGCCTCGGGGTCGGGGACCACGCCGAGGACCCGGGTGAGCTGGGTGAGGGCCAGCACCCGCACCACCGCACGGCCGGTCGCCACGACGTGCACCGTGCCGTCGAGCCGGTCGGCACGCTCCTTGGCGCGGACCAGGGCGTTCACCCCGGACGAGTCCATGAACTCCACCCCGGTCGCGTCGACCACCAGGTGGGCGCAGCGGTTCAGCGACGCCATCAGCTCGTCGCGGACGGCAGGGGCGGTCTGCAGGTCGACCTCGGACGGGAGCCGTACGACACCGAGGTCGGAGCCGACGTGGGGGGTCGTAGGGGGATCGGCGGCATGCTGGGCGGTCACGGGAGTGCTCCTACGAGCGATGCGGAGTCACACCGGCCTGCTGCAGTGCGGTGCCATGACAGTAGGTCGGCTCGCCGAAACGGGCAACCCAGGACGCGGCGGCCGCTGTGGGATCCAGCAGGAGCCGCGGGCAGAACGGCAGCGGCGTGGCGGCACCTCCGCGCCGTAAGGTCTGCGCCGTGCCGCCCGAGCCCGCCGCGCTGCGCCTGCGCCCACCCCGCGTCCACGACGAGGCGACGGTGCGCGCCGCGCACCAGGCGCTGCTCGCCGACGACTTCTCCTTCGCGCTCGACCTCGACGACGGCGTCACGTTCGCCCACTGGGTCGAGACCCTGGACCGGCACCACCGGGGTGAGCACGTGCGCCCCGACCGGGTGCCGGCGTCGTTCCTGCTCGCCGAGGTCGACGGCGAGGTGGTCGGCCGGACGTCGGTCCGCTTCCGGCTCAACGACTGGCTGCGCCTCGAGGGCGGGCACGTCGGCTACGGCGTGCTGCCCCAGCACCGCCGCCGCGGCTACGCGACCGAGATCCTGCGGCAGAGCCTCGTCGTCGCCCGGGCGCACGGCGTCGACCGGGTGCTGGTGACCTGCGACGACGACAACGCCGGGTCGGTCGCCGTCATCGAGGCGAACGGTGGCGCCCTCGACCCGGAGCTGCCGCTGGCCGGCGACCCGCCGACGCGTCGCTACTGGATCGACTGACGCGTCAGCCGGGGTCGCCGGCCTCCGCCGGCAGGTGCCGGCGCGACTGCACGACGCGGAACCGGCTGGCGACGTACGCCGCGTCGGTCAGTGCAGAGTTCGCGGCCGGGTTGGCCCCGGTCGCGTGGAAGTCGCTGAACGCCGCCGACTGGTTGACGTAGACCGTCTCGGTGAGGTTCTCCGAGAGCGCGACCCCGGCGTCCAGGGCCGCCTGTTCGGCCGCCTCGAGCACCTTGTCGTCCGTGGAGTAGACGGCTGCCGTGATGGCCCCGTGTTCCCGTACCGAGTCGCGCAGGATGCGCAGCGATTCCTGCGTGCTGTCGGTGGTGACGAGGAAGGACACCGGCCCGAAGCACTCCTGCAGGTAGGTGTCGCGGTCGGCCTCGTCGACCTGCACGACCGTCGGCGTGCGCACCGTGGCGTCGGGGAAGTCCGGGTTGGCGACCGCGCGTGACGCGAGCACCACGGTCCCGAGGGACGGTGCCTGCTCGATCCGGTCGCGCACGCCGTCGTTGACCACCGCGCCGAGCAGTGCACCGGCCCGGGCGTCGTCGCCGAGCAGCTCGTCGACCGCGGCTGCGAGGTCGGCGCCGAGCTGCGCGACCGTGCGAGGCTCCCCGTCGGCGGTGATGCCGTCGCGGGGCACCAGCAGGTTCTGCGGCGTCGTGCACATCTGACCGCTGTAGAGCGACAGCGAGAACGCAAGGTTGGCGAGCATCCCGCGGTAGTCGTCCGTCGAGTCGAGCACGACCGCGTTGACACCGGCCTTCTCGGTGAAGACCACCGCCTGGTGCGCGTTCTGCTCCAGCCAGGTGCCGAAGGCGGTCGACCCGGTGTAGTCGACCAGGCGGACCTCCGGGCGTACGGCCAATGTCTTGGCCAGGCCCTCGCCGTCGCGCTCGGCGGCGAGCGTCAGCAGGTCGGGGGAGAATCCCGCCTCGGCGAGCACGTCGCGCACGACGGCCACGGTGATCGCGAGCGGCAGGACGGCGCGGGGGTGCGGCTTGACCACGACGGCGTTGCCCGTCACCAGGCTGGCGAACAGCCCCGGGTAGGAGTTCCAGGTCGGGAAGGTGTTGCAGCCGATGACCAGCGCGACCCCGCGCGGCACCACCGTGAAGCGCTTCGCCATCCGCTGCGGGGGGCGCTTGCCCTGAGGCTTCTCCCAGACCGACTCGGCGGCGTGCCGGGTCATCTCGGCGTAGGAGTAGGCGACCGCTTCGAGCGCCCGGTCCTGGGCGTGGGGACCGCCGGCCTGGAAGGCCATCGCGTAGCCCTGGCCCGAGGTGTGCATGACCGCCTGCGCCATCTCGTGGCTGCGCGCGTTGATCCGCGCCAGCGCCTCGAGCACCACGCCGGTGCGCCCGTCGGGGCCGGCGTCACGCCAGGCCGGCATCGCCGACTGCGCCGCGTCGAGGAGCGCGTCGACGTCGGTGTGCGGGTAGGTGACGCCGAGGTCGGGCCCGTAAGGGGAGCGTTCGCCGGGCACCTCCCCGTCGGTGCCGGCCTGGGTCAGCGGGAAGGCTGCGCCGTGGTAGCCGTCGAAGGCGGCCTTGCCGTCCTTGGCCGACTGGCTGTCGGGTACGCCGCCGGGCTCCGGCGAGCCGTAGGCCTTGAGGTTCTCGGGGTAGGCCGACCAGTAGGTGCGCTCCCGGATCGCGGTGAGCGCCCGCTGGAGGGTGTCCTGGTGACGGGTGAAGAGGTCAGCGGGGTTCGCCATGCCGCGACCCTAGTCTTGCCGGCATGAGCCCCGACACGACCACCGAGCCGGTCGACGGCGCCGACGTCGTCGTCCTCGACGGGGGCCTCGCGACCGAGCTGGAGCAGCGCGGGCACGACCTGTCCGACGACCTGTGGTCGGCGCGGCTGCTACGCGACGACCCGGACGAGGTCCGCGCGACGCACCTCGCGTTCTTCCGTGCGGGAGCCCGGGTGGCGACGACCGCGAGCTACCAGGCCAGCGTCGCGGGCTTCGTCGCCCACGGCGTGCCCGCGGACGAGGCCGCGGCACTGATCAGGTCGAGCGTCACGCTGGCCCGCGAGGCCGCGCTCACCGCCGAGCATGAGGACGGCCTTCGTCGCGAGGTCGCTGCGTCGGTCGGCCCCTACGGGGCGGTGCTCGCCGACGGGTCGGAGTACACCGGCGACTACGGGGTCTCCGACCGGGCGCTGCGGGACTTCCACGCCCCCCGGCTCGAGCTGCTGGTCGAGGCGGGTGCCGACCTGCTCGCGGTCGAGACGGTGCCCTCGGAGCAGGAGGCGACGGTCCTGCTCGGCCTGCTGGCGGAGCTCCCGGCCGGCACCCGGGCCTGGCTGTCGCTCACGTGCGCCGACGGCCGCACCACCCGTCGCGGCGAGGACGCCGCCTCCGTGTTCCGGCTGGCTGCCGACGTCGACGTGCTGGTCGGGGTCGGGGTCAACTGCACGTCGCCGGAGCACGTCGAGGAGCTGGTGGCGGCGGCTGCCGCAGGCAGCGGCCGGCCGGGAGTGGCCTACCCCAACAGCGGCGAGGCGTGGGACGGCCAGGCCCGCCGCTGGGAGGGCGGACCGGCCGGCGCGGCTGTCGACCCGGCCGCCGCGCGGCGGTGGGTGGCGCTCGGCGCCCGGTACGTGGGCGGCTGCTGCCGGGTGGGCAGCGGAGACATCGCCGCCCTGTCCCAAGGGCTCGGCGGCCTCGGCGGGGGCGGCGGGCTCGTAGCTGACGACCGCCGGGCAGGCGCTGGCCGGCCCACCGGGCGCCGGTGGCCACGGCGGGGCGAGGAGAGCGCCGACACCAACACGGCGTTCAGCAGGACTCGCGGGTAGCCCAGGTCGCCGACGTCGAGGAACGGGTAGGAGTTCCACCCGCCGAGGTCTGCAGGTCAGCCAGGGTGACATGGAAGACGTTGGCCAGGGCGAGCTGCCGGCCGGCGAGCGCCCGCCGCACGCCGGTCTCGACCGTCGCCGTCACGTGTTGGCCAGCCGGCGGGCCGCCACCGACTCGGTGCGTCCGCGCAGCTCCTCGTCGCCGGTCAGGGCGGCCAGGAAGTCCTCACGCTTGATCGTCTGCAGCACGCTGTCCTCGGTCGCGACCACGCTCGCGGTGCGCGGCAAGTCGCGCAACAGGGCGATCTCGCCGAAGTGGTCGCCGGCCTCCATGTGGGTGAGCAGCCGGCCGTCGTGCGTCGCGTCGAGCGCGCCGCTCTCGATGACGTAGAACAGGTCGCCGACGTCGCCCTCGCGGACCACGACGTCGCCGGCCGTCACCCGGCGCTGCTCCAGCTTGGCGGCCAGCGCCTCGACCAGCGGTCTGCGCAGCGGCTGGAACAGCGGCACGCCGTAGAGCAGCGCGACACCGGCGGGCTCCCGGACGGTGGCGTCCAGGCGGCGCAGCCGAGGCATGGAGGCCAGCGCGATGACGGCGATCGGCACGGCGAGGACCACCAGCCCCCAGCGCAGCCCGATCCAGGCGATGAAGAGGGGCATCAGCAGGGACCCCAGCGCCATCGTGGCGATCAGGGCGCTCTCCAGGGCGCCGAACACCCGGCCCAGGACCGCGTCCGGCACCAGGCGCTGCAGGATCGTGTTGGCGTTGACGTCGACGACCGGGTTGGCAGCGCCGATGACCGCCATGGCCAGGAAGGCGGCGGCCGCGACCGGCCAGACGGCGATCAGCAGGAGCGGGACCGCCCAGAAGAACACGCCCCAGCCGAAGTCGCTCGCCAGCCGGCGCCGGCTGGCCAGCGCGACGGTCAGCAGCCCGCCCAGGAGGGCGCCGACGCCGAGGGTCGAGTCCAGGTAGCCCAGACCGGCCGGACCGAGGTCGGTCAGGTCGAGGGCGATCGCGACGCCGAACACCAGCGAGGCGCCGGCCACGACGGTCTGCGCGCAGTAGATGAAGGTGACCAGCCGGAGGTCCGGGTCTCGCCAGATCACGCCGAAGCCGGCGAGCGCGGTCCGGACGAAGCCGTCCGCGTGCTCCTCCTCAGGTTCCTGGTCCTGCTCCGGTGCCCGCACGGGTGGGACGGCCGTGGCGGGGCGCGGGTGCACCCCGGCGACGAGGACCGCCGACCAGACGAAGGTGGCGGCGTTTAGCGCGAAGACGGTCGCCACGTCGGCCACTCCGAGCAGGATGCCGCCCAGGGCCGGGCCGACGAAGAAGGCGAGGCTCTCGATGGTGCTCGCGACGCCGTTCGCCGCCGTCAGCTCGTCGGGCTCCTCGACCAGCGAGGGGGTGAGCGCCAGCTGCGCCGGGCGGAACGCGGTCCCGGCCAGGCCGGCCACCACGGCGAGCCCGAAGACGGCGAGATCGGGTCCGTCCCACTCCACGAGGGCGGCCGCCACCGTCACGATCACGGCACGGAACAGGTCGCAGCCCACCATGAGGGTGCGCCGGGGGAAGCGGTCGGCCAAGGCGGACGTGAACGGCGCGCCTACGGCCGAGACGCTGAGCTTCACGGTGCCGAAGACCCCCACAGCGGTGGCCCCGCCGACGCCGTACGCCCACACCGCGACTGCGGTGGCGTAGG
>DATHAP010000164.1 GCA_035489715.1 Actinomycetes bacterium | reverse complement strand
CGCCGAGATGGCTGCGGCTGGTGGCTGCAGGTCAGGTGGTCGGAGATGGCCGCGGCCCGCGGCTGGGCAAGGCGCTGCCCGACCTGGCCGCGCGGACCAGCCGTCGGCTGGAGCGCCGGCTGCGGGACCTGGCCGACGCCGCCGACCAGGAGCTCGACGAGCGGCTGGCCGCCGCCCGTCGGGCCGCCGACGCGGCGCTGCTCGTGCACGACGTGGCCGGCCGGGCCGGAGTCCGGCTGCCCCGCTCGACGGGTCACGTGGCGTCGAGCTCCGAGCTCCTGGACCGGCTCGCCGCCGTGCTCGGCGCGAGGGACCTGGCCCGCGCGACGGGGGTGGCCGCGCACCTCGCCGGCGAGAACGGCTTCACCTTCGGCCGGCTGCACGGGCTGCTCGACGCGCAGGCAGCAGCCGTCGTGCGGCAGCTCCGCGCGGAGCGCAAGGCGCTGCGTCAGGCGCGGCGGAAGCCCTGACTGCGCGTGCCGCTAGACGCCGGCGCGCGCCTTGAGGTCCGGCCAGGATCCGCGGCAGCTGCGCGGCGAGCGAGAGGTGGCCCTCGTCGGGGTAGAGGCGCGCGTCGGCCGTCGGGATGTGCGCGGCGAGGAACTTGCCGTGCGGGAAGGCACCATCAGGTCGTGCGCGCCCTGCCACACCGACACCGGCACGGTGATGTCGGCGAGGTCGAAGCCCCACGGCCGGGCGAAGGCCAGGTCGTCGCCGTGCCAGCCGGCCACGCCCGTCGACACGCCCCGGCGGAAGTCCTCGGCCATCACCTCGGCGAACTCCCCGGTGAGCGCCGCGCGGTCGACGTCGTCGACCAGCCCGTCGAGCATCGCGACGACCTCGGCGCCGGTGATGGCCGCGATCTCGGGCGCCTGCGGCAGCAGCACCTCGAGGTCGCGGCCTTCAGGGGTCCGGACCGTCGACCACTTGTCCGCCACCTGTGCCATCGGGAAGTCCTCTCGTCGCCGTCGTCAGTACCGTGCGCAGACGACCGAGGGCCACCTCGCGCAGGTCCGCAGCCTCTTCCTCGTGCAGCCGGTGCCGCCAGGTCGAGAACTGGTCAGCCGTGCGCAGTCGATGGCAGTTCGCGCAGCGCACGTCGCACTTCTCGATCTCCTTGGCGATTGTCCGCCACGACCGTCCGCGCTGCAGCAGGATCGAGATGGGAGCCGTCTTGTCCGCCCGGTCCCGATGGTCGAACTCGAGGCACCTGATGTCGTGCTCACCGCAGTCGACGCACGGGTGCTCGGCGAGGTAGGCGGCCAACCGCTCCTGGGTCTGCACCCGGTAGGCCTTGTTGCGTCGGGCCACACCGGCTATGTGGTCTGCCTTGTGATTCAGGTACCAGGCCCGGCAGCACTCGCGGCACCGCGGCTGCCGCCCGTCCGGAGCGCCGCGCCGCACGTTGAACTCGGTGGCGGCCTTCGTCACCCCGCACGTCGAGCACCGCTTGAGCGCATCGTCCATGCTCGACCGAACCTCGAACCCCGGACACAACCCCTGACTCCGGTGGGCCCCGCGAGGCTCGAACTCGCGCGCGACGGATTAAAAGTCCGCTGCTCTACCAACTGAGCTAGAGGCCCGGAGCCTGAACTCTAGTTGCCCGGCGTTGACGTGGGGCGGGCACCGGACGAGGCTCGCGGGAGCGGAGGGAGCTGCGAGATGGTGGACGGCATGCTGGCGCTGCACCCGGGGCGCTCGGTCAGCCTGCTCCCGCGCGCCGGTGGCCACGCCTGGGGCGGGCTGCTGACCGACTGGCAGGGGACCGGCGACGACCACGTGCTCGCCCACGTGCAGACCGACCTGGCCGCGATCGACGCTCTGGACCACCACCAGGTCTGGCTGAGCACCGTCGGCAAGCTCGACGACGAGGACGGCGTGACGATCTTCGCCGGCCGGGCGCTCGCACAGGACGACGGGTCGCTGCTGGTCGACGGGGTGGTGCGGCTGGTCAGCGAGCGGCGCCGGCGGGCGGTGCGTGCCGCCGGGGCGAAGGTGCGGCTCCCGGACCACCACGGTCAACCCGGGGCCACCCTCGCAGCCACCGACGTGTCGCGGGGCGGCCTGCGGCTGGCCATGAACGGCACCGGCTGGACGTACGACGAAGACGTCACGGTCACCGTCGAGCTGCCCGACGCGGCGACCGTCACGGCCACCGCCCGGCTGCTCCGCGAGGAGGACGACGGCGACGTGGTCCTGGAGCTCGACGACCTCGCCGAGATCGACGGCGCGGCGATCGACCGCTACGCACTCACCCAGGTCGAGGAGACCGGTCTGACGACCGACTGAGCACGCCGCGCACGTTCACCGCGACCCCGGAGAGGGAAGCGGTGCGCCATGCGCATCACCGACACCAGCGACCTGTGGTGGAAGAACGCCGTCGTCTACTGCCTGGACGTCAAACGATTCGCCGACTCTGACGGCGACGGCTGGGGCGACTTCCGCGGGCTGGCCGCCAAGGTGGACTACCTCGCCGACCTCGGCGTGACCTGCCTGTGGCTGATGCCGTTCTACCCGTCGCCGATGCGCGACGACGGCTACGACATCACCGACTACTACGGCATCCACCCACGGCTGGGCACCTTCGGCGACTTCGTCGAGTTCATGCGCACCGCGCACGACCGCGGCATGCGGGTCATCACGGACCTGGTGCCCAACCACACGTCGGACGAGCACCCGTGGTTCGAGTCGGCGCGACAGGGCCGGGACGCTCCGTACCACGACTGGTTCGTCTGGGCCGACGAGAAGCCGGCCGAGAGCCCGACCGACGTGGCATTCCCCGGCGAGGAGACCAGCATCTGGGAGTACGCCCCCGAGTGCGACCAGTACTTCCTGCACCGCTTCTACCGCTTCCAGCCAGACCTCGACGTGTCCAACCCCGAGGTGCGCGAGGAGATCGCCCGCATCGCCGGCTTCTGGCTCGAGCTCGGCGTCTCGGGCTTCCGGATCGACGCCGTGCCGGCGCTGCTCGAGGCCGACGACGACGCGGCCCGGGCACGACTGCCCGACCCGCACGAGTTCTTGCGCGACCTGCGCGCCTTCCTCGGCCGGCGGGCCGGCGACTCGGTGCTGCTCGGCGAGGTCAACCTGCCGCACGACCAGCAGCGTCAGTTCTTCGGCGAGGGCCACGCGACCGAGCTGTCGGCGTGCTTCGACTTCATCAGCATGCAGAACCTCTGGCTGTCGATGGCCCGCCAGGACGCCAGCCCGGTGGCGCACGCCGTGGAGTCGCGGCCGGGCCTGGCGACCGCCGCTCAGTGGGGCACCTTCGTCCGCAACCACGACGAGCTCACCCTCGACGGGCTAACCATGGGCGAGCGCCAGGAGGTCTTCGACGCCTTCGGGCCGAAGAGGTCGATGCAGGTCTACAACCGCGGGCTGCGTCGCCGCGCGCCCACCATGCTCGGCGGCGACCCCGACCGGATCCGGCTGCTCTACAGCCTGATGTTCAGTCTCCCCGGCACGCCGGTGCTCTTCTACGGCGAGGAGATCGGCATGGGGGAGAACCTCGCGGCCGACCAGCGGCTCGCCGTCCGCACGCCGATGCAGTGGACCGGCGGGCGCAACGGCGGTTTCTCCGACGCACCGTCCGCCGACCTGGTGTCGCAGGTGGTGCGCGGGGCGTACGGTCCCAAGTCGGTCAACGCGGAGCAGCAGCGGTCCGACCCGGAGTCGATGCACGCCTTCGTGCGCGCCCTCATCAGGGCCTACCGCGAGTGCCCCGAGCTCGGCTGGGGCGCCTTCACGCTGCTCGACTGCGACCAGCCGGGCGTGCTGGCCCACCGGTGCACCTGGCAGGACCGCGCGGTGGTCGCGCTGCACAACCTCACCGAGCGCCCGGTGTCGGCCACGGTGACCCTGCCCGAGGGGGTCGGCCCGGTGCGGATGGCCGAGCCGCTGGGCGACGTACGCATGGAGTCCGACCGGCAGGGCCGCCTCGAGGTGCGGCTCGGGCGCTACGGCCGCCAGTGGCTCTGCGTGCTCGACTGACCCTCACCGAGCGTGATCGGGCTTTACTGTCCGTTGACTCGCCGCGCGTTGGGGTGACGCTGCCCGCGCCGAGGTGCGGCCACGCTGCGTGACAGGGACGATGGGTGCCGACCGTGGGAGGGCGCCCTGGGCATGGACGATGGCCCGCACGGCCCGGCGAGACCTGCCGAGGCCGTCCCAGCCGCGCGCCGCCAGGGCACCAACGGCGGCACCTTCGGTGACGCGCCGGGCGGGGCGCGGTGGATCGACTTCCAGGCGGTCTTCCTGCGCAGCCCGGTCGGCATGGCGGTCGTCGACGCGCTCGGCACGGTCGTCCTCGCCAACCCCGCGCTCGGCGCGTTCCTGGGCCGCGACCCGGACGCGCTGACCGGGCACGCCCTGCACGACCTCGCGGCGACCGACGACGTGGGTCGCATCCGCACCGGCACCGCCGAGCGTCGGATGCGCCACCTGCGGGGGCACGACCTGTGGGCCGTCGTGTCGGCGGTGCCGCTGCCCGAGGCCGGCGAGAACGCGATCCTGGTGTGCCTCGACGACGCGACCGGGCGCCGCAACACCGAGCGGATGCTCGTGCACGCCGCGCTGCACGACAGCCTGACCAACCTGCCCAATCGCCGGCTGCTGCGCGACCGTCTCGACACGGCTCTCGCCCGGGCTCAGCGCAGCCTCAGCACCGTCGCCGTGCTCTTCGTCGACCTCGACCGCTTCAAGGATGTCAACGACTCCTACGGCCACGACGTCGGCGACGAGGTGCTGGTCGGTGTCGCCGCCGGCATCCACTCGGCGATGCGATCGTGCGACACGGTGGCCCGGCTCGGCGGTGACGAGTTCGTCGTCGTGTGCGAGGACGTGCAGGCCGAGCAGGACGTCACCCGCCTCGCTGAGCGGATCCTTGCCGGCGTACGCCGTCCGGTCACCGTGCAGGGCCACCACCTGGCGGTCGCCGCGAGCATCGGCATCGCCGTCGCCTCCCCCGGGGCCGAGTCGGCCGACGAGCTGCTGCGCCGGGCGGACCTCGCGATGTACCGCGCAAAGCACCGCAACGACGCCTCCGTCGAGCTGGCCGAGAGCCCGCGTGACGGCGGCTCCGGCTCGGCGCTGTCGGCCAGGTCGGCCGACGGGCTGCCCGACGAGCTGCGGCACGCGATCCAGACCGACCAGCTCCGGCTGCACTACCAGCCGGTCGTCCGCCTCGACGGTGGCCTGGTCGGCCTCGAGGCGCTGATCCGCTGGCCGCACCCGCGGCTCGGCATGCTGCTGCCCAACGACTTCCTCGACCGGGTGGCCGGCACCGAGCTGGCCCGCTCGGTCACCGACTGGGTGCTCCGGGCCGCGGTGCGCGACGCCGCATCGTGGCACGACCCTCAGGTGCGGGTCAGCGTGAACATGTGGGCGACCGAGGTGGCCCGGCCGGGCTTCGCGGAGACCGTCGAGATGCTGCTCACCTGGGCCGGGCTGCAGGCCCGGGCGCTCTACCTCGAGCTGCACGAGACCGACCTGTCCGACGCCGGGCCGGGCCTGGTCGACGAGCTCGACCAGCTGCGCCGCCTGGGCGTGGGCATCGCGATCGACGACTACGGCACCGGCGGCATGTCGCTGTCGACCTTGCGCCACCTGCCGGTCGACACCCTCAAGGTGGACCGCTCGGTGATTGCCGGCGTCCTCGGCGCCGAGGCCGGCGTCGTCGCTGCGGTGGCCGCGGCGGCCCGGGCAGCGGGCCGGCACCCGCTGGCGGCTGGTGTCGAGACGCCCGAGCAGCTGCGCCGGCTCGGCGAGCTGGGCTACGAGAGCGTGCAGGGCTACGTGGCCGGGGCGCCTGCACCGCTGATCGACCTGCGCGAGGTCATCCGGCACCGCCGGGTCACCCTCGGCTGACCGCCCGGCCCTGACGGTGGCACACCGGTCCGCGGGGGGTTGTCCGTCTCGTCGTGATCGTTTGCGACGTACGACGTGCTGACACGCCGCGACACGCCGGTCTGCCGACCCCGGATCGTCGCAAACGATCACGGCCCGGGCGGATGATGCCGCGGTGTACGGGCTATACGCGCTGCCGGTGCCACCGCCGTCGCGGGACTCCTGCGACGTGTGTGGCGCGCCGGCGTCGTTCGCCCGGGTGCAACTCGAGGACACCGTCCGGACCTGGTGCGGGCCGGAGTGCGCCACGGCTCGCCGGGCGGACGACCTGCGCGTCGGTGAGCACGTCGCCGTCTGGGCCTCGCGGTTCCCCGAGGTGGAGCAGTGGCCGGAGCGCAGCGGCCACATCGGTCGCGAGGTGTGGCCGTTCCGCGGCTTCGCCCGGCTCGCGGTCGTGTCGAGCGTCACCGACGACGAGGTCACACTGACCAACCCTGGCCAGGTCGCGGCCGGGGACTCCTCCGAGACCGTTGTCGTGCCGGCGGACTATCCCTGCACCCGCTTCACCGGCATCACCGTGCGTCGTCCACGTCTCCGCCGCCGACGCCGGAACGGTCTCGTCGTCTGGCGGTGGCCGGTGGACGCGCCGTGGGTGCGCGACGTCACGTTCGGCCACTGGGTGTCCTACCAGTCGCAGGGACTCTGCGAGGACGCCACCGAGTGCGAGCAGCCGGCGACCTTCTGGGTCTCCTACCACCGCGGCCTGCCAGACGCGACTGACGGGCCCAGCT
>DATHAP010000163.1 GCA_035489715.1 Actinomycetes bacterium | reverse complement strand
GGCCGCCGAGGCCCGGCCGCGCAGCGCGAACGTGAGCCCGGCCAGGGCCGGCGCCCGGCGGCCCAGCCAGGTCAGGCCCAGGGTCGGGCGCGCGACACCGGCACCCATCGTCTCCCGCCGCACCACCCGGGCCGCCGTGAGGGCCGTCAGCAGCAGGAACGCGACCGCGACGAGCAGTGCGCCCAGGACGACCAGCATCGGCTCCGGCAGCCACCCGGGCTCCGGCTCGTACTCCCGCAGCGGGCCGAGCGGCTCGACCAGCCCCGCCAGCAGTGTCCCGACGACGGTGACCCCCGCCGCCACCGCCGCGCCCAGCAAGCCGGGGCCGACCCGGGCCAGCACCCGCTCGCCGCGGGTCAGGCCCAGCGCGGCCTCGATCTGCTGCTCCCCCGCCCCGGCCGCGTGGTGGCGCGACAGTCCCTGCCCGACCGCGAGCAGCCCCCCGAGCACGGCCAGCACGATGAAGACCAGCTGGCCGCCGACCAGCGTCGAGGTGGCGGCGGTCACCTCAGGGTCGGTCTCCGAGGTCGGGTAGGACGCCTGCAGCGTCCCGAACTCCTGCCCGACGTCGCCGGACGACGCCCGCTCGCCGAGCCGGCGCACCCGCCGGTCGAAGGCGGGCACCCCCTCGGGGCCGTCGGCCAGCCGGACCAGGATGTTGTGGCCGAGCTGACTGTCCTGGTACTCCTTCTGCAGCGCGGGGGTCCCGATGACCGGTCCCAGGCCGCCGCCGACCCAGGTGCGCGCGACCCGCGCGATGCCCACGACCCGCAGGTCCAGGCGCGGCCCGTCCGGCTTGCCGAACCCGGTGTCGAACTGCGTCACCTCCTGCGGGGTCAGCAGCTTCATCGGCAGCCGGTCGCCGACGTGCAGCCCGACCTCCCGGGCGAGCACCGAGGGCACGAGCACCTCGTCGGCCCGGCCGTCGCGCGGGGCCCGACCCTCGAGCACGACCGGCGAGAAGAGCGTGTCCGGGCGGGGCGGCCCGCTCGACACGCTGAGGTAGGCCACCTCGCGCCCGAGCAGCTGCCCGATCACCTGCTGCGACTGCCACGACTCGGTGACACCGGGAAAGCGGGCGATCCGGTCCACGTCGATGTCGTCGGAGAAGACGATGACGCGGGCGTCGTCCAGGTGCGTGGCGGAGACCAGCCGGTCGTACGCCGTGGCGGTCCGCAGGGCGACGGCGCTCGCCCCGGCGACGACCGCGCCGACGAGCCCCGCGAGCAGCCCGAGCACAACCATCGACCCCCACCGCCGGCGCAGCTCCGAGCCGGCGACCCGGCCGACCGCGGCGTTCACGAGGACCCGTCCGGGCGCGGCAGCCGCAGCTCCACCGTCGTGCCGCGCCCGGGCGTCGACGTCCAGGTCACCGCGCCGCCGACGGCCCCCATCCGGTCGACCATGTTCTGCTGGCCCTGGCCGGCGGAGTCGCCGTCCTGGGCGAAGCCCGGACCGTCGTCCGCCACGGCGAGCACCAGGTCGCCGGTGCCCCGGTCGGTCCCCAGCCGGATGGCGACCGACGCGTCCGGCGCGTGCTTGGCGACGTTCTGCAGCGCCTCGAGGACGCAGAAGTACAGCGCGGCCTCGACGTCGGCGCCGGGCCTGCCGACGTCCTCCGCCTGGACCGTCACCGGCCCGGCGCTGCGCTGGGCCGCCGCCTTGAGCGCGTCGGGCAGACCCGCCTGGCGCAGCAGCGGCGGGTAGATGCCGTGCGCCAGGTCGCGCACCTCGGCGATCGTGGCCCGCACGTCCTCGGTCATCGACGCCAGCAGCTCCCCGACGGTCGCCCGCTCCTCCGACTCGTCGGCCAGCAGCTGGCGGGCCAGCCCGAGGTTCACGGCCAACGCGGCCAGGTGCTGCTGCGCGCCGTCGTGGATGTCGCGCTCGATCCGGCGCCGCTCTGCGTCGGCGGCCGACACCAGCCGCAGCCGCGAGGCACGCAGCTCGTCGTTGGTCCGGCGCAGGTCGTCGAGGCTCGCCTGCAGGGCGGCGTCGAGCGCCCGGTTGTGCAGCACGATGCCGAGCCGGCGGCTGACCTCGCCGAGGGTGCGCTCGTCGTCGGCCCGGACCCGCTCGCCCTCGCGCGGCTGCTCGACGACCAGGGCGCCGAGCAGGTCGTTGCCGTAGCCGACCGGCGCCACCCGCACCTGCGCGTCGCCCCGGCCGACCAGCAGCTCGGGCAGCCACAGGGCCAGCCACGCCTCGCCCGCGACGCCGGAACGGCGCAGCACGGCGGCCTCGGCGGGGCCCAGCTCGGTGGTCGCGCCGGCCCGGTGCGGCACCGACAGGAGGCGGGTCAGGCCCTCGCCGTCGCCGGTCCACATCTCGACGCTGTGCACTCCCATGGACGCCCGCAGCGACTCGGCGAGCTGGCGCAGCAGCTCCTCCAGCGGCACGTCCCGGGTGCTGCGGTCGCCGAAGGTCTCCAGGACCGCCTCGGGCGTGCGGCGCAGCCCGAGCGTCGAGCGGAGGGTGGCTCGGGCCACGGCCTGCCGCAGCGGGCCGAACGCGAGCGCCGCGGCCGCCGCCCCGAGCAGCGCCGGGGCCACCACGGCCCGCTCGTCGGCGTGCGGCAGCCGGCCGAGCACCAGCACGGCCACCACCAGGCCGAGCAGGACGGCCGCCGCGAGCCCGGTCAGGGCGGCCGCGGCGGCGAGCAGCCGGCTGGCCTCGCGACGTACGGCCGTCAAAGCGCCCGCGGCGGCACCCGCGACCAGCAGCGCCGCAGCCGCGGCGCCCACCAGCCACCAGTCGGGCTGCGCCGACCCGAGCAGGTCGAGGGCAGCGGCCACCGCCACCACCGTGGCCGCGAGGAGGCCGCCGGCGACCGTGACCTGCACCCGCTGGCGGGTGACCGCCGAGGCCTGCTGGCCGAGCGCGAGCGTCACGCGACCGCCGACCCGGTCTCGGCCGGGGCGACCACGCCGTCGCGCAGGTGGACCACGCGCGAGGCGCCGGCGGCGACGTCCGGGTTGTGGGTGACCATGAGGATGCTCTGGCCGTCCGCGTGCAGCCGCTGGAACAGCGCCAGCACCTCCTCGGCGCCGTCGCTGTCGAGCGCACCGGTCGGCTCGTCGGCGAGGAGCAGGGTCGGCGAGTTGGCCAGGGCCCTGGCGATCGCCAGCCGCTGCCGCTGCCCGCCGGACAGGGTGGCCGGCGCGGAGCCGGACTTGTCGAGCAGCCCGAGCAGGTCGAGCAGCTCGTGCGCCCGGCTGTCGGCGTCGCGGCGGGAGGCGCCGGCCACCATGGCGGCCAGGGCGACGTTCTCGCCGACGCTCATGCCCTCGAGCAGGTTGAAGAACTGGAAGACCAGGCCGACGTGGCGCCGCCGCAGCCGCGACAGGCGGCTCTCGGACAGCACGGTGAGCTCCTCGCCGGCCAGCTGGACCGACCCCTCGTCCGGCCGGTCCAGCCCGGCCGCCAGGTGCAGCAGGGTCGACTTGCCGCAGCCGGACGGGCCCATCAGGGCGACGAACTCGCCGCGGGCCACCGTGAGGTCCACCCCGCGCAGGGCCCGGACCGGGGCGGTCTCGGCCTCGTACGTCCGGCGCACGCCCGCCAGCTCCAGCGCCGGTGGGCCGTCCTGCAGGTCGCTCACGAGCGGCCACCCTAGGTCGGGCGGTCGGCCCGGACGGCGACCTTGACCCGATTGCGTCCCCGCCGGCCGCGGTCGGCAAGGTGCCGACACCCGCCGGGTGTGGCTACCACCACCCCGGGGGCGAACGCGGTCAGAGCCGGACGACGTCCACATCGATCTCGAGCCGCATGATGCGCGGCACCAGCTTGCCGACGCCGGGCACGTCGAAGCGAACGCCGAACCCCTCCCGGTCGACCGAGCCACCGGCCCGCACCAGCATCCGGTCGCCGTCCCGGCCGAGGTCGTACGTCGCGGTCAGCGAGACCGTGCGGGTGACCCCGCGCAGGGTCAGGCTGCCGTCGATGACCGCGCCGTCGGGGGTCCAGGCGACCGCGCTGCTGCGGTAGACGGCCATCGGGTGACGCGCCGCGTCGAACGGGTCGAACGCCGAGATGACCTCGTCGTAGGCCCGGTTGCCGGTGGTCATCGACGTCACGTCGACGTCCACCCGCACCGAGTGCTCGTCGCCGACCTCGACGGTGCCGCCCACCTCGGCGAAGCAGGCCCGGATGGTCGGGGAGACGAACGACGTGCGGCCGGAGAACGCGACGACCGCCCGGGACGGGTCGATGGCCCAGGTGCCCGCCGGCGGCGCGACGCGCCAGCCGGTCGCCTCGGCCGGCCGCTCAGCGGTCGGGCGGGCCGGGCGGGTGGCGCGGGTGCGGCGGGTTGCGGTGGCGGTGGCCATGGCATGGTCCCTCGGTCGGTGCCGTCGTCCGGTGCCCGGTCGGGCACCGCGTCTGCGACCACGGTGCGCCGGGAAGGGGTGACCGACGACCGTGCTGTCTGGCCGGTGCTGGTGTGGCTGGCACCACACTGGGCGGTGGTGCTTGCGGCGCGGTTGCGTCCGAGTTGCAGAGCCCGAGGAGGTGGGACGTGCGGAACCCGGCGCGGCGCGTGGTGCGCACCCTGCTGACCGGGGACCCGGACGGGGCTGCCCCGTGGGTACGGGCGATCGGCGACCCGGGCGACGCCGGGTGGTTCGGGCCGGGATCGACGATCTGGTCGGTCCACGCCGACGCGGCGACCCTGGTCGGCGGTGTGCGCGCCCTGCTGGTCCAGGCGATGCACCCGACCGTCCTCGCCGGCTTCGACCAGCACTCCGACTACCGCGCCGACCCCGAGAGCCGGCTGCAGCGGACGGCCGCGTTCGTGACCGTGACGACCTTCGGCACCAGCCGGCAGGCCGAGCAGGCCTGCGAGCGGGTCCGGCGGGCGCACGCTCCGGTCCGCGGGCGCACCCCGGAGGGCCGGCCGTACGACGCCGGCGACCCGGACCTCCTCGGCTGGGTGCACCTCGCCCTGACCGACTCGCTGGCCGAGTCGGTGCTGCGGCTGGGCCGGACGCCGTTCGACCTCGACTCCTACCTGGGCGACATGGCGGTGGTCGGGGAGCGGCTCGGCGCGGCCCAGGTGCCGCACGACCGGGCCGAGCTGGCCGCGGCGTGGGCCCACTACCTGCCCAGCCTGGCGCGCACCCCCGCCACCACGACCGCCCACCGCTTCCTGCTCGACCCGCCGCTGCCGGCGCACGTCCGGGCGCCCTATCGCGTCGTGGCCGCGGCCGCCGCGGCGACCCTGCCGCCCGAGCTGCGGCCCCTGCTCGCGGCCCGGCCGCTGCTGCCGCCCCCGGCCGGCCGGGTCCTGGGCAAGGCGGCCACCCGGCTGCTCGCCGTCGTGCTCGGCGAGAGCCCGGCCGCCGCCGCCGCGCACCGCCGGGTCAGCGCCGTTCACCGCACCTGAGCGCCGCTGTCGGCTCGATTGGGTCACGGTTCCAAGTCGATTCGCGCTTCCGGGCCGGCCGTGGGTTCCGGCCGTCGCCCGGCGGCTCGTAGGGTCCGGCGCCATGCGTGGTGGCCGGACCGCCGGGGCGAGCTTCGTGCTGCTCGCCCTGCTCTCGGGCTGTAGCAGTGGGGACGCCGAGGGTTCCGGCGCCGCATCTTCCGGCGCCGCCGGATCCCGCACCCCGGCCGCGTCGACGGGCGCCGCCACGTCCTCGGCGCCGGCCGCGCTGGCAGGCCTGGACCGGCTCGAGGGGGCGTACTCCTGCCGTGGCGGGTTCACCTGCGGCACGCTCGACGTCCCCCTCGACCGCGGCGCCCCATCCGGCGGCACCACCTCGCTGCAGGTGGCTGTCGAGACCGAGCAGCAGGCGCCCCGCGGGGTGCTGCTCGCCCTCAACGGCGGCCCGGGGGCCGCTGGTGCCCCGCTCGCGTCGGAGATCGCGAAGCGTCTTGGCCCGGAGGTGATGGCGGCCTACCGCCTGGTCGCGCTCGACCAGCGCGGCACCGGGCCGTCGGCGCTGGACTGCCCGGCGCTGCAGACCTCGTCGGGGCAGAGCTTCGTGCCGGCTGCGGCAGCGGTGCGCTCCTGCGCGGCGACGCTGGGCGACGCGCGCTCCCTCTACGGCACCGACGACACGGTCGCCGACCTGGAGGAGCTGCGGGAGGTGCTCGAGGCGGAGCGGTGGTCCGTCTTCGCGGTGAGCTACGGGACCTACGTCGCGCAGCAGTACGCCGCGGCGCACCGCGACCGGGTGACCGCGCTCGTCCTGGACTCGCCCCTCCCGGCGGCCGGGGCCGACACCCTCGAGCTCGACACCGTGCAGGCGACGTCGCGGGTGCTGCGCTCGGCCTGCGCGGCCCAGGACTGCGCCGGCGACCCGGTGGCCGACCTGGCCGCCGTCGTCCGCCGGGACGGCGGCGGGCCGGACCTGCTCGGGCTGGTCGGCGGGATGAGCGCGGTGCGGCCGGCCTTCGACACGCTGCTGCCGGCCCTGCGCCGGGCGCGGTCCGGTGACCGCTCCGACCTGGACCGTCTGCTGCAGGCCTACCGGACCGGGTTCGCGACGTCGCCGTCGGTGTTCTCCGCGGGGCTGCACAGCGCTGCCTACTGCGCCGACCAGACGTTCCCGTGGGGGCGCTCGTCGGCGCCGGCCGACCGGCGCGCTCCGGCGGTACGCCGTCAGGTCGCCCGGCTGAGCAGCTCGACGACGTACCCCTTCGACGCACGGACCGTGGCCGGGAGCAGTGGCGTCGTGGAGTGCCGGGCCTGGCCGCCGGTCGAGCCATCGGCGGTGGCCCGCGGGCAGGTGCGCCTGCCTCGCGTCCCGGTGCTCCTCCTCGTCGGGGAGCACGACGTCACGACGCCGGTCGAGTCGGTGCGGGGCAGCGCTGCCGACCGGCTGCCCGGCGCGCGGCTGGTCGTCGTGCGCGGCGGCGGCCACGTGGTCACCGCCTCGCCAGGCCGAGGCCGCACGGCGGCCCGGGACTTCCTGCTGCTCTGAAGGGACCTCGGTCCCTGTCCGACCCGGGCGCCCGCGCGTCAGCGTGGACGCGAGGAGGACGTCATGACGCGCGCAGTGGTGGTCTTCGAGTCGATGTTCGGCAACTCCGAGGTGGTGGCCCGGGCCATCGCCGAAGGGCTGTCCGACGAGGTGCCGGTGCGGGCCGCCCGGGCCACCCCCGACCTGGTGCTGGAGGACGACGTCGAGCTGCTGGTGCTCGGCGGTCCCACGCACGCCTTCGGCATGACCCGGCCGGCCACCCGCGAGTCGGCGGGCCAGCAGGGTGCCTCGAGCGCCCTGGCCAAGGGCATCGGCGTGCGGGAGTGGCTGGACGGGCTCGGCTCCACGACGTGCCGGGTGGCCACCTTCGACACCCGGGTGCACAAGAAGGGCCTGCCCGGCTCAGCCGCCCGCGGCGCGGAGAAGCGGCTCGGCCGGGCCGGTGCCCGGGTGCTCGCCCCCGCGACGAGCTTCTGGGTCGGCTCCACGCAGGGGCCGCTGCTCCCCGGCGAGGAGGACCGGGCCCGGCAGTGGGGCAACGAGCTCGGCCTTCGGCTGCAGCTGCGGACCCCCGCGCGCACGTCGGGCTGACGCGTCCCGCCGTGCCGACCGAGCCGCCAAGCCGCCAACAGTGCAGGGCGGGGCGTGAGCCGAAGGGCGGGGGCGTCAGCCGAAGGGCGGCCGCCAGGTGCCCAGCGCCACCGAGACGGCAACGGCGAGGGCGACTGCGGCCGCCGTGCCGGCCACCAGCGCCCAGTCGGCGGGCTGCATCGGCTGCGGCCGGGCGATCGTGCGCTCGACCCCGGTCGTGGCGAAGCCACGGGCGTCCATCGCCGCCGCCAGCCGCACTCCCCGCCGGACGGCGGCGACCAGCACCGCGAACACCTGCCCGGTGAACGCCCGCAGCCGGCCCACCGGCGACCAGCCGGCGTCGAGCCCCCTTGCCCGGCGGGCCCGACCGATCATGTGCCAGTCGGCTGACAGCAGCGGGAGCAGCCGCAGCGCCGCCAGCGCCCCGTAGGCGAACCGCGCCGGCACCCGCCACCGCTGCACCAGCGCGTCGGCCAGGTCCATCGGGTCGGTGGCGGCCAGCACGACGATGCCCGGCAGGGTCAGGGCCAGCAGCCGCAGGGCCACAGCTGCCGCGGACTCGACGGCCTCGGTCGTCACGTCGACCGGCCCGATCTCGACGAGCACCTCGCCGCCCTGGACCGCGATCAGGTTGGCGACGACCACACCCCCGATGCCCAGCAGCAGCGGCCACGACCGGCGCAGCAGCGTGCCCAGCCGCACCCCGCTGAACGGCATCGCCGCGGCCTCGATCACCAGGAGCACAGCGGGGGTCACCGGGTCGAGCGAGACGAGCATGGCGACGGTGACGATGCCCGCGGCGGTCAGCTTGGCGACCGGGTTGCGCCGCGACAGCGCGGCGTCCGGGTCCGGCGCCAGCGGCACCAGGACGCTCACGGCGACCCCTGGTCGGCGGTCGACCGGACGAGGGTGACGCGGCGGTCGGCGATGGCGTCCACCAGGTCCTCGTCGTGCGTCACCGTCAGGAGCGCGCAGCCACCGTCGCGCAGGTCGGCGAGCAGCCCGGCGAGGGCGGCCCAGGTCAGGGCGTCCTGGCCGTACGTCGGCTCGTCGGTCACGACGACCCTCGGGGCGGTGGCGATCGCGGTGGCGACCGACAGCCGCCGCTTCTCCCCGCCGGACAGCGTGAACGGGTTCGCGGCCGCGAGCCGGGCCAGGCCCAGCCGCTCCAGCAGCTCGTCGGCCCGCTGGCCGGCGGCCGCGTCCGAGGCGCCGGCCTGCCGCGGCCCGACCAGCAGCTCGCGGCGGACCGTCGAGGCGACGAGCTGGTGCTCGGGGTCCTGGAAGACGGTGCCGACCCGGGTGACCAGGTCGCGGCCGCGCCACCGCCACAGCGGCCGCGCCGGCTGCGGGGGGTCCAGCGCCGGCTCCGGGACGACCTCGCCGCCGGTCGGCCGGAGCAGCCCGGCCAGGCAGAGCGCGAGGGTCGACTTGCCGGCGCCGTTCGGGCCGGTCAGCGCGACCGCCTCGCCGGCGCACAGGGTCAGGTCGGTGGCGGCCAGAGCCGCGCGGTCCGCAGCCGGGTAGCGGAAGGCCGTCCGGTCGGCGCGCACGAGGGCGGGTCCCGTGGTCGAGGGGGCGCGTCGACGTACCAGCGGGCGGTGCCCCGGCACCCACACGCCGCGCGCCGCCAGCCGGGCGCCGACCTGGTCGAACACCTCGGCCGGTGGGCCGTCCTCGGCCACGCCGCCGCCCGGCTCGAGCACGACAGCGCGGTGCACCAGGTCGACCACCTGCTCCACCCGGTGCTCGACGACGACCGCGGTGGCACCGGTCGCGTCGAGCACCACGGCGAGGGCGGCGCGCACGAGGGCGGCACCGTCGGGGTCCAGGTTCGCCGTGACCTCGTCGAGCAGCAGCAGGCCCGGGCGCAGTGCGACGATGCCGGCCAGCGCGAGCCGCTGCTGCTCGCCGCCGGAGAGTGCCGCGGTCGGGGCGTCACGGCCGTAGGGGAAGCCCACTGCGTGCAGCGCCTCGTCGACCCGCTGCCAGATCGCCTCGGTGGGGACGCCGCGGTTCTCCAGGCCGAACGCGACGTCGTCGCCCGCGCGAGCCATGACCAGGGCGGCCTCGGGGTCCTGCATGACCAGGCCGGCCCGGGACCGCACTTCGGCGGCGGGCCGGCCGTCGAGGGTCAGCGTGCCTTCCTGCTCGCCGCCGCTGCTCGCGTCGAGGAGGCCGGCCAGGGCGGTCAGCAGGGTGGACTTGCCGGCCCCCGACGGCCCGAGCAGCAGCACCCGCTCGCCCGGCTCGAGGCGCAGGTCGACGCCGCGCAGCGCCCAGGCGTGGCGGCCGCCGTGGCGCCAGCCCCAGCCGCGCAGGTCGACCGCCACCGGGGCAGTGCCCCCGGCCGGAGCCCCGGTCACGTCAGGTGTGCGACGACACACCGGACACGCCGGTGGGTCGGTGTGTCGTCGCACACCTGGCGGTCAGACGCGCGACTGGTCGCGGCCGGAGCCGAAGGGCGCCAGCACGCCGGTCCGCGCCAGGGCCCGGACCAGCAGCCAGGAGCCGAGACCGGCCAGCAGGGTCGAGCTCGCCACGACCAGCGCGGCGTAGACGACCTGCCAGTCGCCCGCCCAGTCCGGGTAGTAGAACGCGAGGTCGAGCAGCGCCGCCGCCCCGCCGGCCGCGGCAGCCGCCCCCAGCGCCACCGGCAGCCGCCACGACTTGTAGAGCGCGAGGGCGAAGACCAGCTCGGCCGCGGCGCCCTCCACCAGCCCGTAGGCCAGGACGAACAGCCCCCACGACGTGCCGAGCACGGCCGACACGAGCGACGCGACCAGCTCGGTGAAGAGGGCGGCCCCGCGCTTGCGCACCACGAGGGCGCCGAGGACGGCCGGCACCAGCCACATGCCGTAGAGGAAGGCGCGGCCCGGCGGGTAGGACGCGAAGGCCGGCTCGAGGACGTTCCAGAGGCTGTTCCAGCCCCAGAACACGACGCCGAACGCGACGCCGATCGCTGCCGCGACGACGACGTCGACCGTGCGCCACGAGGCGGTGGCGTCCGGCCCCGTGGTCGGGTGCGAGGTGCGGGTGGTGGTGGTCATCTGCTCGCTCCTGTCCGAGGTGGACGGGACGCGCGGTCTGAGCTCCTCGCCGACGTACGCCCGGGACGACCGGACGGGCGACGGCGGGGTGGTAACCGACTCCCTGCGCTGGCATTACCCAGATCAGGTAGGAGGGTCTGCGGACGGGTCCGCACTCTCAGCGCTGCTGCGCTCCCCTGTGGTCTGTAGTTGGTGCGCGACCGGGGTGGGCCGCACGCCGCGACGCTAGCACGCGGCAACCGGGGGGTGCGGGGCCGCTGACGCCGCTGCGTACCGTTGGGTCCGTGACCTCCGCGACCACGTCGCCGGACGCCGACCTCGAGGACGCCCGGGCCCGCTACGTCGACGCGCTGAGCCGGTCCTCGATGCGCGACGCCGTGCGGCTGGTCGCCGGCCTGGCCGGCACGGGCGTCCCGCTCGACCGCATCGTGGGCCAGGTGCTCGCCCCGGCGCAGGTCGAGGTCGGGCGGATGTGGGAGCTGGGCCGGTGGAGCGTCGCGCAGGAGCACACCGCGACCGGCATCACCGAGGTGGCGCTGCAGACCGCGGTGCTCTCGGCCGGCGTGCGGATGCCCGACGACGGCCAGCCGTCGATGGTGCTGGCGTGCGCCGACGGCGAGTGGCACTCGCTGAGCGCACGGATGGCTGCCGACGTGCTGCGTGCCGAGGGCGTCGACGTGACGTACGTCGGGGCGTCCCTCCCGAGCGACTCGCTGGGCGACTTCCTCGCTGTGCAGGCGCCGACCGCGCTCGGGCTGTCGTGCTCGACCGCGATGACCCTGGTCGGCGCGCGCGAGACGGTCTTCGAGGCGCACGCCGTCGGGGTCCCGGTGATCGTCGCGGGCAGCGCGTTCGGGTCGCACGGCAGCCGGGCCGAGGCGATCGGCGCCGACGCGTGGGTCGCCGACCCGGTCGCCGCCGCGGCGGTGCTGCGGGCCTGGACGGCCGGGCCACCGGCCGCCTTCCGGGCGGCGGTGGTGCCGGACACCGACGAGTGGGAGACGCTCGCAGTGGCGCCCACGGACTGGGTCGACGACGTGATGCTGCGGCTGAACCAGCGACGGCCTCGTCTGCACAGCCAGAGCCGGGCGCTCGAGGGCCGGCTGCGCAAGGAGGTCGCCTACCTGCTGCGTTGCGCCTCGGGCGTCCAGCTCACCCGTGACGAGGGGATGCTGGAGGAGTACACCGTCTGGTTGCGCGGGGTGATGACGGCGCGCAAGGTCCCCGTCGACCTGGTGGACGACCTCTATGCTGGCGCGGTCGAGGCGCTCGCGGACCGGGCTCCGCAGGCGTCGGCGATGCTGGACCGGGCCCGCGAGCTGCTGCGCTCCGGGTGACCTTGGTCTCAGTCGGATGGACAGGGGGAGTGACCGGGACCCGACCTGGGTACCGAGCGGGTCGTGAGCAGGGGCCGTGGGGGTGCGGGACGTGTGCTGTGACACGGTGCTGCGGCTGCCGTCGCCACCGCTGGTCCCCGGGCCGTCCGCCGTCACCGAGCACCTCGAGCTGGACCCGGTGCCGGCGTCGGTCGGGGTCGCGCGCCGCTTCGTCCGCGACCTGCTCGAGGGGGTCGACGAGGACTCGCTCGACACCGTGCTGTTGCTGGTCAGCGAACTCGTGACCAACGCGATCCTGCACGCGCACACCCCGGTCGAGCTCGGCGTGTGCGTCGACGGCGGCCGTGCCCTGGTCTGCGTGGCCGACCGGATGCCTGGCAGCGAGCCGCTGACGGCCCGCGTCCACAGCGGCGACCGGCCCGGCGGCCGGGGGCTGGCCCTCGTCGCCGACCTCAGCCACGACTGGGGCACCACGACGTTCACCGGCGGCAAGACGGTGTGGTTCACCCTGCCGCTGTCCATGTCGGCCGACCGGATGGCTGCGTCGTGAGCCAGCTGACCCCTGACCGGGCCGCCCCCGCGCCGGTGGTGCAGGTGGCGACGACGGACACCGCGGCCATCGACCGCATCCCGACCGGCATCCCGGGCCTCGACCACGTCACGATGGGCGGTTTCCCGCGCGGTCGGGTCACGGTCATCGCCGGGCCGGCGGGCAGCGCCAAGACGGTGCTGGCCGGCCAGTTCCTCGCCGCAGGGGCCGCGACCGGCGAGCCCGGGGTCTTCGTGACCCTCGAGGAGTCCGCGGCCGACCTGCGGCGCAACCTGGCCACCCTCGGCTGCGACGTCGCCGCGCTAGAGCAGCGCGGTGACTGGGCCTTCGTGGACGGGTCGCCCCGCTACGACAGCCACCTCGACCAGGCGGCGCCGCTGCACGTCGACACCCTGCTGGCGCAGATCGGGCAGGCGGTCGACCGCACCGGCGCCACCCGCGTCGTCGTCGACTCCTTCGGCGCCGCGCTGGCCTCCGAGAGCGACCAGACCGGTGGCCGGCAGCGGCTGCGCGGACTGCTCGCCGAGCTGCGCCGGCTCGGTGCGACGGTGGTCCTCACCGTCGAGAGCGACCATGACAGCGACGGCGACGTCTCGGTGACCGGTGTCGAGCAGTACGTCGCCGACACCGTGGTCCTGCTGCGCAACACGCTCGAGGCAGAGTCGCGTCGTCGCACCGTCGAAGTGCTCAAGATGCGCGGGGCGCAGCACCGGCGCGGCCAGTTCCCCTTCACCGTGCTCGGCGGTGAGGGGCTCATGGTGCTGCCCATCTCGGTGCAGGAGCTCGACCAGGGCTCGACGGACACCCGCATCAGCTCGGGCAACCGGGAGGTCGACGCGCTGTGCGGCGGCGGCTTCTTCCGCGACTCGATCGTGCTCGTCTCGGGCGCGACCGGCACGGGCAAGACGCTGCTGGTCACCGAGTTCCTCGCGGGTGGTGTCCGGGGCGGCGAGCGGTCGCTGATGCTGGCGTTCGAGGAGAGCCACGACCAGCTGCAGCGCAACGCACGCGGCTGGGGCTACGACTTCGCCAAGGCAGAGGCCGACGGCCTGCTGCACGTCGTGTCGACCTACCCTGAGGTGGCGACGCTCGAGGACCACCTGGTCGAGATCAAGCGGATCATCGAGGAGTACCAGCCGGCCCGGATCGCCATCGACAGCCTGTCCGCGCTGGAGCGGGTCGGCTCGCAGAAGTCGTTCCGCGAGTTCATCATCGGGCTGACGTCGTTCGTCAAGGCCAAGCAGACGGTCGGCCTCTTCACCGCCGCCACCGACACCCTGCTCGGTGGCACGTCGGTGACCGAGACCCACATCTCGACGCTGACCGACAGCATCATCCTGCTGCGCTACGTCGAGGTGTTCGGTGCGGTGAAGCGCGGCCTGACCGTGCTCAAGATGCGCGGGTCCGACCACGACCGCGACATCCGCGAGTACTCCATCGACGCCGAGGGCCTGCACGTCGGCGAACCCTTCCGGACGGTCGCCGGCATCCTGTCCGGCAACGTCGTCAACGTCGTCCCCACGGACGCGATCGACGACGTGATGCCGCCGTCCTTCCGCTGAGCAGAGCGGCTGCAACACGGTGGTGTGACGCCGGCCCCCTGTTACGCGAAACTGTTAGTCTACCTATCCAGTAGACAACAGGAGGTGGGTCCGTGGCGCAGGGTGGGTGTCCGACCCCGAGGCGGGTGTCAATCGTCGGCGCCGGCGCGGCCGGCACGCTGACGGCGCTCCACCTGGCTGCCGCCTCGCGCGGCCGCCGCGGCGAGCGGCTGGAGATCCTGCTGGTCGACCCGGCGGAGCACGTCGGGCGCGGGGTCGCCTACTCCACCCGCGACGGGCGCCACCTGCTCAACGTGCCGGCGCGGGGCATGTCTGCCTTCCCGGACGAGCCCAACCACTTCGTCGACTGGCTGTGGCGGCACGTCGACTCGCGCACCCCGCCCGGCGACTTCGCCCGGCGCAGCGACTTCGCGGCGTACCTCGACGACACCCTGCGGACCGTCGTGGTCGACACCGACGGCGTCACCGTCGGGCACCGCCGGACCCGCGCGACCGGGCTGACGGTCCGCGACGGCAAGATCGACCTGACGTTGGCCGACGGCAGCCAGCCGGGCGTCGACGCCGCGGTCCTGGCACCGGGCGTCTTCGCCCCGGGCACCGCGTGGGCGCCGGTCGCGCTGCTGGGCCACGGAGGCTTCGTCGCCGACCCGTGGGCGCCAGGCGCACTGGCCGCGGTCCCCGACGACGGTGACGTGCTGCTCGTCGGCACCGGGCTCACCGGCGTGGACGTGGCGCTGACGCTGGGCCGTCCCGGTCGCACCCTGCACCTCGTGAGCCGGCGCGGCCGGCTGCCCGCCGTGCACGCGACCGGCCGCGACGAGACCCCCGGCGCGCCGCTGCCGGAGCTGGTGTCGGTGGCCCGGCGCAGTCGCCCAGGCGACCTCGAGCACCTGCGCCGCCTGGTGGCGCGCACGGTGCGCGACGCGGTCCGTGAGCGGCGCGACTGGCGGGCGGCCTTCGACACGCTGCGCCCGCTGACCGGCGCTCTCTGGTCGTCGCTGTCCGCCGACGACCAGGCTCGCTTCCTCCGCGAGCACGCGGCGTGGTGGGACCTGCACCGGCACCGGATGGCACCCGGCTCG
>DATHAP010000162.1 GCA_035489715.1 Actinomycetes bacterium | reverse complement strand
TCTCGGTGGACGTGCCGACATGGCTGGAGGTCGTCGCGCTGGTCCTGAGCCTCGGCTCGGTGCCGGCGCTGCTGGTCGGTGCGGTGGTGTGCGCGGCCCGCCGGTTGAAGCGGTCGGAGGGCGAGGAGCGGCGGCAGCTGCTGTGGTTCACCTGGGCGGCGCTGAGCATCCCGGCCGGCCTGGCGCTCTGCTGGCTCGACGCCTGGCTGACCGGCTCGACCGGCGGTGGCCTCACGATGGTCGGCGTCGTGCTGAGCGGGTCGGTGCTGCCGTTGACGATCGGCATAGCGCTGTTCCGCAGCGGGCTCTTCGACATCGAGCTGGTGCTCAGCCGTACCGTGACCTACGGCGTGCTCACCCTGCTCGTGGTCGGCATCTATGCGGCCGTCCTGGTCGCGGGTCGTGCCCTGGTCGGCGGTGAGGACGCGGCCGGCCTGGTGGCCGTCGGCGTCGTGGCCGTCGCCGTGCTGCCGGTCCACGCGCGGCTGCGACGCTGGGTGGAGCGCTGGGTGTACGGCGACCGGTCGGACCCGGTCGTCGCGCTGCGCCGCCTCTCCGACCGGCTGGCGGCGACCGCCGGGCCGGAGGACGTGGTGCGGACCGTCGCGGACACCGTCGCCGAGGCGCTGCGGGTGGACCGGGTGACGGTGGAGGTGGACCGGGCCGGCGCACCCGGCGAGGGAGACGCCGAGCCGCAGCGCACGGGGCAGCTCGTCGTCCCCCTGCTGCACCACGAGGAGCGCCTCGGCCGGCTCGTCGTCGACGTACCGCCGGGTCGGCCGTTCACCCCGGCCGACGAGGCGCTGCTCGACGACCTCGCCCGGCACGCGGCGGTCGTCGTCAAGGCGGTCTACCTCGACCTGGACCTGTCGGCGTCGCGCGCCCGGTTGGTGACGGCCCGCGAGGAGGAGCGCCGCCGCCTGCGCCGTGACCTGCACGACGGCCTCGGGCCGGCGCTCGCGGCCATCGTGCTCAAGCTCGACGCGGTCGGTCGCGCGGCCCCGGAGGCGAGCGGGCTGGTGGCTGAGCTGCGCGCCGAGGCGCGGTCTGCGATCGAGGACATCCGTCGGCTGGTCGACGACCTGCGCCCGCCCGCTCTCGACGAGGTGGGGCTGGTGGCGGCCGTCCGGCAGCGGGCGGCCAGCCTGTCGAGGGCGGGGGAGCAGCCGCTCGTCGTCGAGGTGGAGGGGCCGTCGACGCAGCCGTCGCCCGAGCTGCCGGCGGCCGTGGAGGTCGCTGCCTACCGGATCGCCACCGAGGCGGTGACCAACGTCGTGCGGCACGCCAATGCGTCGCGGTGCGTGGTGACCGTGTCGGTCAACGGGGCGCTCGAGGTGACGGTCGCCGACAACGGACGTCGGCCGTGGGTCCCCGGCCGGGTCGGCGTCGGGTGGTCGTCGATGCGCGACCGGGCCGCCGAGCTCGGCGGGACCTGCGAGATCAGCCGGCGGGCCGAGGGCGGCACCGTGGTCCGCGCCGTCCTGCCGCTGGAGCCGACGGTGCAGGTGGCGACCGGCTCCTCGCACCCGGTGACCCGATGACGTCGGTGATCTCGTGAGCTCGTCGGTCAGGGTGCTGGTCGCCGACGACCACCCGGCGTTCCGGGCCGGGCTGCAGCTGATGCTCGCCAGCAGCGACTGGGTCGAGGTGGTCGGGCTCGCGGAGTCCGGCGACGAGGCGGTCGCCAAGGGCCTCGAGCTCGCCCCGGACGTCGTGGTCATGGACCTCCGGATGCCGGGCCTGGACGGCATCGAGGCGACCCGGCGGCTGCTGGCCATCGACCCCTCGGTCGGCGTGCTGGTCCTGACGATGTTCGAGGACGACGAGTCGGTGTTCTCGGCGATGCGTGCCGGGGCGCGCGGCTACCTGCTCAAGGGAGCCGACCAGGACGAGATCCTCCGCGCGATCCGGGCGGTCGCCGCGGGCGAGGTGCTGCTAGGTCAGTCCGTCGCGGTCCGGGTGATCGAGCACTTCGCCCGGGGTGACGGGTCCAGCCGCGCCGCGTTCCCCTCGTTGACCGAGAGGGAGCGCGAGGTGCTGGAGCTGATCGCCGCAGGTCGCGGCAACGCGGCCATCGCGCACGACCTCATGCTGTCGCTGAAGACGGTGCGCAACCACGTGTCGAACATCTTCGGCAAGCTGCAGGTGCCGGACCGGTCGGCGGCCATCGTCAAGGCGCGCGACGCCGGGTTCGGCGCGGCGGCCCGTCGACCCGGGTGAGCGGGGCTTCGCGCTTCCGCCAGGTCGTCAGGCCGGCTCGGCCGCGGCCTTGAGCGCGGCCAGGGTGGCGACCATGCCGCGCCGGTTGTGCGCAGCGCGGTCGCGGATGCCCATGACCGGCATCGAGGCCGCTCGCATCGCGCCGGCCCTGCGGTCCGACCACGACTCGGTGACGGTGCAGCCGCCCTCGACCGGCTCGATGTCGTAGGCCCAGCTCGCGATCGCGGCCGGGCCGAACGCGACGTCGAACGCGAACCGACGACCCGGCTCGGCGGCCGTGACGGTGCAGGTGGTCTGCCACAGCAGCGGACCGCGCTTGTTGGTTCCGCGGAAGCGGGCCCCCACGGCCGGCGCGGTGGCACCGCCGATCCACCGGCACGCCGTCGTCTCCGGGCTCCACGAGCCCATCCGTGTCACGTCGCTGACCATCGCGTAGACCGTGTCCGGAGACGCCGCCACCTCCTCGGTCACCAGGACGTCCGCCACCGCGCCATCATGCCGGGTCCCTCCTGCACCCGTGGCGGCCGCGGTCGTCCACAGGCCGACGGCAACGCCCTCGAAGGCCTCGAGCTGTGGACAACGGCCGACGCACCCCTATCGTGCATCAGGGTCGTGGGATGACGACGTCACGGGACCGGTGGCCGGAGCAGCAGACCGAGCGACAGCGCAGCGTGGTGAAGATCAGCGGCCCGGCCGACATCATCGGCGTGCTGCCGCACCGGCTGGGCTTCCACCCGACCGAGAGCCTGGTCGTGGTGTGCCTCGACGGCCCGCGCAACCGCGACCGGCTGGTGATGCGCTTCGACCTGCCGGCCGAGGAGCACGACCCAGTCCTCGTCGACATGGTCGAGCAGCGGATCCGGGCGATGAAGGCGACGGGTGCGCTTCTCGTCGTCTACACCGAGCAGCCGTCGAGGACCCAAGGCTCCTCCGGCACGACCGTGGGCCCGCCACCGATCGGCGTCGTGACCCGCAGCGGTGACGTGAGGCCGAGCCGCGGCGCCGGCAGCGGGGCCGGCACGCGGCGCAACTCGTTGGCGCTGCCGCGGGAGGCGCTCGTCGAGCTGCTCACCCAGCGGCTCGTGAGGAAGCGCATCGGGGTCTTCGAGGCGCTCCTGGTGCATGGCGGGTCCTGGTACTCCTACCACTGCGCCGACGGCACGTGCTGCCCGACGGGGGGCACGCCGATAGCCGCCGAGCCGACACCGGCCGCGGCCCGCTACGCGGCCGAAGCCGTCCTGCTGGGCAGCAGCGTGCTGCCGAGCCGGGACGACCTGCGGCGCACCTTCCAGCCGTCCGACCACGCGGTGGCCGTCGCCACCCGCCGGCAAGGCGCCACCGAGGCCGGCGACCGGCTGCTGGCCGTGTCCGACGCCCTCGGCCGGGACGGCGCGCGTGACCTGGTGGTCGGCACCCTGCTCAGGCTGCTGGACGCCTGGTCGGACGGCGGGACCGCGATCGACCAGGAGGACGCCTCGCTGGTCGCCGTCGGTCTGCACGACAAGCGCACCCGCGACGAAGTCATGACGTTCGTCCTCGACCACGACGGACCGCTGCTCGTCGCGGTCTTCGGTGAGATCGCCCGGCGTGCCACCGAGGAGGACGCCGCGCCGATCTGCACGGTGCTCGCCTGGGCGGCCTACTCCGACGGGAGCGGCGCACTGGCCCTGCTCGCGGCCGAGCGCGCGCTGGCCTGCGAGCCCGGCTACGCGATGGCCGAGCTCCTCCTCGACGGCCTGTCCCGGATGGTGCCGCCGGACACGGTCCGCGCCATCTGCCGGCAGGTCCGCGCGGACCTGGAGGGAGGTGGTCCCAGTGCGGCCCTAGGCTCGGCGGGGTGATCGGTCGACTCCACCACCTCGTCATCGACTGCCCGGACCCGCGGGGCCTCGCGCAGTTCTACGCGCAGCTGCTCGGCCAGCCGGTGACGTTCGCCGAGGACGACTTCGTCGTCGTGTCCCGCGACAACCGCACGTCGGGGCTGGCCTTCCAGCTGGCCCCGGACTTCGTGCCACCGTCCTGGCCTGACCCGGCGTTGCCGCAGCAGATGCATCTCGACGTGATGGTCGACGACCTTGAGCTGGCGGAGGCGGCGGTCCTCGCGCTCGGTGCGCGGGTCCTCAGCGAGCCCGGTGCTGGCTCGCGGGTCTTCGCCGACCCGGCAGGTCACCCCTTCTGCCTGATCCCGCGACCGGTGTGGGCCGAGCCGGTCGGGGCCGACAGCGTGGACCCGGCCGCGCCGTGAGCGTCGGCCGGGCACTGAGCGTCGGCCGCGCCGGAGCGGCCGGCCGGGCCGTGAGCCTGGCCTACGTCCAGTAGGTGTCGTGCCGCAGGTAGAACTCGCGGGCGGCGTCCTCGTCCTCGAGCGCGGCTCGGCGTTCCGGGTCGGCCAGCGTCTCGAAGTAGTCCTCGCGCGGCGCGCCGGGCGTGAAGAGGATCAGCATCGTCGCGGGCTCGCCCGACTCGTTGCGGAAGCCGTGGATGCCGCCGGGCGGGATGAAGAGGAAGTCGCCCGGCCGCCCGGTGCGCCAGGAGTCGCCGTCGTAGAGGCGCACCTCGCCGGACAGGACGTAGAACGACTCGGTGATCGTGCGGTGGAAGTGCCCCGACGGGCCGCCCGGCTGCGGGCCCATCTCCCATCGATAGAGCCCGAGCGCGCCACCGGTGCTCTCGCCGGTCGCCAGGTACCGGGCTCCACCGCGGTCGCCGTTGTCGATCTCGCGTGGTGTGGCGTCGGGCCGGAAGGCGCCTGACACCTCGCCGTTGCCGTCGTACCTCGACGGTGGGTAGCTGAAGGACATACCGGTCACCCTGCCAGCAGGTCCCCGATCTCGTCGATGCTGCCGACCTCGTGCTGGCGGCGTGGCCCGTCGGCGTCGAGGTCATGCTCGGGCCGGCGGAGCCGCACCAGCGGGGGTCGGCGACGACTGCAGGGCACGAGAGCCGCCGCGCACGAGTCGATCAGGGCGGAGAAAAGGCCTAAGGTGACGGTGCGCATCACGGCCGTCCCAGCAGGCGGCGGTCAGCCCCCGACGACGCTGCGCAGCAGCTCGACCGGGTGCTGCGCGCGGCGCATCGTGCCGTGGGCGATCTGCTGGCGGCACGACACGCCGGTGGCAGCCACCACGGTGTCGCCCGGTTCGGCCAGCACCGCGGGGAAGAGCCGGTCCGCTCCTACCGCCATCGACACCTCGTAGTGCTCGGCCTCGAAGCCGAACGACCCGGCCATGCCGCAGCACCCGGCGTCCAGCTCGACCACCTCGGCACCGGGGATCCGCGACAGCAGAGCCACCGTGGCCGCCGTGCCGACCTCGGCCTTCTGGTGGCAGTGGCCGTGGTAGAGCACCCGCCGTCCGGCCAGCCACGAGTCGGGCCGCAGCACCAGCCCGCCGTCGTCGATCGCCTCGGTCAGCAGCTCCTCGACCTGCCGGACCCGCCCGGCCACGTCGCGCACCCGGGGGTCGTCGGGCAGCAGCGCGCGGTGCTCGTCGCGCAGCGTCCAGACGCACGACGGCTCGCACCCCACGACGGGGGTGCCTGCTGCCCCAGGGGCCGTCAGCAGGCCGGCCAGCCGCGACGCCTTCGCCTTCGCGTCCTCGACCAGCCCCTTGGACAGGCTGGCCCGGCCACAGCAGCCGCCGGCCTCGAGCCGCACCGTCCAGCCGGCCAGCTCCAGCAGCTCGATCGCGGCCCGTCCGACCCCCGGCTCGGTGAAGGTCGTGAAGGAGTCGGCAAGGAAGGTGACGGTGCCCCTCGCACCAGCGCGCTGCGCCTCACCTGTCGGACCGGGCCGCCGGCCGAACCACCGCACCAGCGTGTCCCGCGTGAAGACCGGCAGCGGCCGCTGCGGCGCGACGCCCAGCCGTCGACCCATGACCGCCCGCACCGGGCGCGACCGGCCGGGCAGGTTGGACAGAGGCGCGGTCGCCGAGCCCAGCCGGTTCAGCACCCGGATCGCGCCGAACGCGCGCGACCGCAGGGGAGTGCCGTGGGCCTCGTGATGGTGCGCCAGCGTCTCGGACTTCAGCGTCGCCATGTCCACGCCGAGCGGGCACTCGCTCTTGCACGCCTTGCACATCAGGCACAGGTCGAGGATCTCGTGCAGCCGCTCGTCGCTGCCCAGCGCCGCCGCCGGGTCGGGCTCGCTGAGCGCCTTCACCAGCGCGTTGGCCCGGCCCCGCGTGGAGTGCTCCTCCTGCAGCGTGGCGACGTACGACGGGCACATGACGCCGGACGTCGTCTTCCGGCACAGCCCGATGTTCATGCACCGGTCGGCTGCCCCGCGCATCCCGCCGACCACGTCGAAGGTCAGGTGCGTCCGTAGCGGTCGGGCCGGCGGCAGCGCCGGGTCGCGCAGGTGCTCGGTCATCGCCGGCGAGTCGACGATCTTGCCGGGGTTCAAGACGTTCGCCGGGTCGAAGAGCGCCTTCACCTCGCGCATCGCCTGGTAGAGGTCGTCGCCGAAGATCGAGCGGTTGAACTCGCTGCGCACCAGCCCGTCGCCGTGCTCGCTGGAGTTCGCACCGCCGTACTCCGCGACGAGGTCCTTCACCTCCGTCGCGACGGCTCGCATCGCCGCCACCTGCGTCGGGTCGGTGACGTCCACGAACGGCCGCACGTGCAGGCAGCCGACCGACGCGTGGCCGTAGAAGCCGGCGGTCAGCCCGTGCCGGTCGAGCACGGCACGGAACCTCTCGGTGTACGCCGCCAGATGCTCGGGCGGCACTGCAGTGTCCTCGACGAACGCGAGCGGCCGGCGCGTGCCCACCGACGCGGCCATCAGCAGGCCGAGGCTGGACTTGCGCACCTTCAGCAGCGCCGACTGCTGCGCCGCCGTCACCGCGCGCAGCGTGTGGTAGCCGTGCCCGTGCCTGCGCCACCGGGCGTCGAGCCGCTCTAGGTCGGCCACCAGGGCCTTCTCGTCGTCGCCGGTGAAGGACACGAAGAGGAGGGCTGCCGGGTCGCCTCCGAGCGACCGGCCGAGGTCGGCGTACTCGATCCGCTGGCGCGACAGGTCGAGGATCGTCTTGTCCATCAGCTCGACCTGTGAGGGGTCGCACGCCAGCGCGTCCTCGGTCGCTGCTATCGCCGCCGCGACGGAGGTGAAGTGGCCGACCGCGAACGCGGTGCGCCGAGGCTTGGGCACCAGGTCGACCAGCGCCCTGGTCGCGACGACCAACGTGCCCTCCGCGCCGACGACGAATTTCGCCAGGTCGAAG
>DATHAP010000161.1 GCA_035489715.1 Actinomycetes bacterium | reverse complement strand
AGCGGTAGAGCGCGGGGGCGGTCATGCCCATCTCGCGGGCGATCGCCCGCAGCCGCAGCGCGTCCGGGCCCTCGCGGACCAGCAGCGAGCGCGCGGTGGCCTTGATCTCGGCCGTCGTCGCGTCGCGCAACCGCTCGCGGCGGCTGACCCCGGTGATCGGCACCCCGGACCTCCCTGAGAACACCCTTGACAGACGTGAACGCTGTGCTCATAGTAAACGACATTCACGCAAAAGACCACTGTTCAGCGCACGATAGGGGACAGCACATGTTCGACCGGCTGGGACACACGGTGTACCGCGCCCGTCGCTGGGTGCTCGCCGCCGCCGCGGCGGTGCTGGTGCTCGGAGCGACCTGGGGCACGGGCGTCTTCGGGGCGATGACGAGCAGCGGGTTCGAGGACCCGGGCAGCGAGTCGGCGGCCGCCACTACGCGGATCGAGGACACGGTCGGGCGCACCGGGCCGGACGTCGTGGTGCTCTACCGGTTCGGCGGCGCCCTGGTGACCGACCCGGGCTTCCGGGCTGCCGTGGCGCAGCACCTCGCGGGGTTGCCGGGCCGGCTGGTCGCCTCCACCACGTCGGCCTGGTCGGCCGGGGCGCCGACCCCGCAGGCCAGCGGGCTGGTCGCCGAGGACGGCCGGTCGACGTACGCCGTCGTCCGCCTCGTCGGGTCCGGGGACGACGAGGTGATGGACGCCTACGACGCGCTGCAGCCCGCGCTGCGCGACACCCCAGCCGGGCTGGACGCCCGTCTCGGCGGAGCGGCCGCGATCTCGAGCGACATCACCACCCAGGTCAGCGAGGACATCGCGCGCGCCGAGCAGCTGTCGATGCCGATCGTGCTCGTGCTGCTGGTGGTCATCTTCGGCGGCCTGGTCGCGGCCAGCCTGCCGCTGGCGATCGGGGGGCTGGCGATCCTCGGCGCGTTCGTGATGCTGCGGCTGCTGACGCTGGTCACCGACGTGTCGATCTTCTCGGTCAACATCGTGACGATGCTCGGCCTCGGGCTGGCCATCGACTACGCGCTGTTCGTCGTCAGCCGGTTCCGCGAGGAGCGCCGGGCTCCGGGGGCCACGACCGAGAGCGCGCTCGTCCGCACCATGGCAACCGCCGGGCGCACGGTCGCGTTCTCCGGCGTCACCGTCGCCGTCGCCCTGGCCTCCCTGCTGTTCTTCCCGCAGACCTTTCTGCGCTCGATGGGCTTCGGCGGCATGGCCGCGGTCCTGGTCGCGATGGTCGGGGCGCTCACCGTGCTGCCGGCGCTGCTCGCCGTGCTCGGGCACCGGGTCGACGCGCTGCGGGTGCCTGGCCTCGCCCGGCTGCGGCGCGACGGGGGCGGGCCCGAGCACCACGGCCCGTGGTTCCGGCTGGCCCACAGCGTCATGCGCAGGCCGGCCGTCTACGTCGCGGTGATCGTGCCCCTGCTGCTCGTGGCCGGCCTGCCGTTCCTGCGGGTGGAGTTCGGCGGTGTCGACCACCGGGCGCTGCCCGCCGGCACCGAGAGCCGCGAGGTGTCCGAGGCCCTGATCGCTGACTTCCCCCAGGGAGACGTCACGTCGATCGACGTGGCGGTCACCTTCCGGGACGGCACCGTCGACGACACGGCCCTGACGACGTACGTCCAGCAGCTCGCCGACCTGGGCGGGGTCACGGCGGCCACCGTCACCGGGGCCGCCGACGGCACCGCCGTGGTGTCGCTGCGCTACGAGCAGGACGGCATCGGCGCCGAGGCGCGGGAGCTGGTCGGCGAGGTGCGCGACGTGCCGGCCCCGGCCGGATCCGACGTCCTGGTGGGCGGCCGGGCCGCGGACCTGCGCGACCTGCTGTCGAGCCTGGGCTCGACGCTGCCGTGGATGGGGCTGTTCGTCATCGGGACCACGCTGGTGCTGCTGTTCCTGGCCTTCGGCTCGGTCGTCCTGCCGGTCAAGGCGGTGCTGATGAACGTGCTGTCTCTCGCGGCGTCGTTCGGTGCCCTGGTCTGGATCTTCCAGGACGGCAACCTGTCCGGGCCGCTGGGCTTCGAGTCGACGGGCGCGATCGAGGCCACCCAGCCGATCCTCATGCTCGCGCTCGCGTTCGGGCTGTCGATGGACTACGAGGTGTTCCTGCTCTCACGGGTACGCGAGCAGTGGGACGCCACGGGCGACAACACCGCGGCGGTCGCCACCGGGCTGCAGCGCACCGGCCGGATCATCACGAGCGCGGCGCTGCTGCTCGTCGTGGTGATCGGGGCGTTCTCGACCTCGGGGATCGTCTTCATCAAGATGATCGGCGTCGGGATGATCATCGCGATCCTGGTCGACGCGACCGTGGTGCGGGCGCTGCTCGTGCCGGCCACCATGCGGCTGCTGGGGCGCTGGAACTGGTGGGCGCCGGCACCGCTGGCCCGGTTCTGGTGGCGCTTCGGGCTCCGGGAGGAGCGGGGTCGGTCCGTGGTCCTGCCCGATGCGCGGCAGCCGGCCCGCGAGGGCGCCGGGGTCTGATCACAAGCCCGCCTGGCCAGCCAGTGGCCCACCCCACCCGGACCGTGGACGATGCACCCGGACCGCGCCGTATTCGCCGCGGTCCGGGTGCATCGATGATGCCGGCGTGATCATTTCCCGGGTGGTCAGCGGGAGCACCGTGTTGCTGCTGATCAGCCACGGGCCGCCGCTCGAGCCACCGGTCATGTCGCACGGGATGCCCTGGCTCTGGGTCTGGCCGTACGGGTCGGGCGTGGCGGTGCCGGAGCAGGACCGCAGCGTCTGGCCGTTGAACTTGCCGGCCGCCGGGTAGCCGTACGCGTTGCAGGTCAGGCCCCGTCCCTGGTTGAAGGAGATGCTCTGGCCGCCGACTGCGGCGCGAATCGCCCCCAACTTCCACCACTCGGCGGGTGCAGGAGACTGGCGGCGTGAGCGACCAGTCCGGCCAGCCCGGCCAGCCCGGCCTGCGCGGCCGACCCGGCCAGCCCGAGCAGCGGCCTGCCGGCCCCCGCCGGGTCGTCGTCCTCGGCTCGACCGGCTCGGTCGGCACCCAGGCCCTGGACATCGTGCGGCACGCGCGGAAGCGGTTCCGGGTCGTGGCGCTGGCCGCCGGCGGTGGCAACGTGGAGCTGCTGGCCCGGCAGGCGCTCGAGCTGGGCGTCGAGGCCGTCGCGGTCTCCCGCGCGAGCGCCGCGCAGGACCTGCAGCTCGCGTTCTACGCGGCGGCGAAGGCAGGCGGGTACGCCGCCGGCGAGCACCCGGTGCCCACCATCCTGGCCGGGCCTGACGCCGCGACCCAGCTGGCCCGCTGGCCGAGTGACGTCGTGCTCAACGGCATCACCGGCTCGATCGGGCTCGGTCCCACCCTGGCCGCGCTCGAGGAGGGCCGGACGCTCGCCCTGGCCAACAAGGAGTCGCTGGTCGCGGGCGGGCCGCTGGTCCGGGCAGCCGCCCGGCGGCCGGGCCAGATCGTGCCGGTCGACTCCGAGCACTCGGCGCTGGCGCAGTGCCTGCGCGGCGGCTCGGCCGCCGAGGTGCGCCGGCTGGTGCTGACCGCGAGCGGCGGCCCGTTCCGGGGGCGCCGGCGTGACGAGCTGCACGACGTCACGGTGGAGCAGGCGCTGGCCCACCCCACCTGGGACATGGGTCCGGTCGTCACGATCAACTCGGCCACCTTGGTCAACAAGGGTCTCGAGCTGCTCGAGGCCCACCTGCTCTTCGACGTGCCGCTGGACCGGGTCCAGGTGGTGGTGCACCCGCAGTCGGTCGTGCACTCGATGGTCGAGTTCGTCGACGGGTCGACCCTGGCCCAGGCCAGCCCGCCGGACATGCGGCTGCCGATCGCGCTCGGGCTCGGCTGGCCGGACCGGGTCCCCGGGGCAGTGGCGGCCTGCGACTGGTCGACGGCCTCGACGTGGGAGTTCCTCCCGCTCGACGACGAGGCGTTCCCGGCGGTCCGGCTGGCACGGGCGGCCGGCACGGCGGGGGGGACCGCCCCGGCCGTCTACAACGCGGCCAACGAGGTGTGCGTCGACGCGTTCGTCGCCGGTCGGCTGCGCTTCACCGGTATCGTCGACACCCTCGCGCAGGTGCTCGACGAGCACGACGTGGGGAACGTCGGAGACGTGTCGGACGTCCTCGATGCCGAGAGCTGGGCCCGGGACCGCGCCGCCGCCCTGACCAGCCGCTGACCCGTCCGGCGCCGCACCACGACTCCGAGGGACCGCCCGCATGAGCTTCTGGATCGGGGTGCTGATCTTCGCGATCGGCATCCTGGTGTCGGTCTGCCTGCACGAGGCCGGTCACCTGCTGACCGCCAAGCGCTTCGGCATGAAGGCGACGCAGTACTTCGCCGGGTTCGGCCCGACGGTGTGGTCGTTCCGGCGGGGCGAGACGGAGTACGGCCTCAAGGCGGTCCCTGCGGGCGGCTTCGTCAAGATCGTCGGGATGACCCCGCTCGAGCAGGTGGACGAGGCCGACTCCCAGCGCGCGTTCTGGCGCTTCCCGCTCTGGCAGCGGACGGTCGTGCTCGTCGCGGGCTCGGCCACCCACTTCGCGCTCGCCCTGGCCATCTTCTACGTGGCGGCGCTGACGACCGGGCTGCCCAACCCGGCAGCCCAGAGCTTCGACCCGCTCGCCGCCAAGCCGGTGATCGGCCAGGTGAGCCCCTGCGTGGTCGTCGAGTACCAGCAGGCGCCGCAGGGGGGGCTGCGCGCCTGCCGCGAGAGCGACCCGGTCTCGCCCGCGACCTCGGCCGGGCTGGAGCACGGCGACCGCGTCGTGTCGCTCGACGGGACCGAGGTGGCGACGTACGGCGACCTGGTCCGGGCGATCCGGGCCACGCCGCCGGGGCCCGCGGAGGTCGTCTACCTGCGCGACGGCGAGCAGCGCACCACCACCGTCGACCTGGTCGCGACCGAGCGCCCGGCCCTCGACGACCCGGAGGCCACCGGACCGCTCCAGACCGTGTCGTCCATCGGCATCACCGTGCGCTACCCGCGCCTGATCCTCGACGACTACGGACCGGTCACGGCGATCGGTGCCGCGGTGGACTTCCTCGACGAGACGGTTCAGCAGACGTTCGCGGCGGTCGCGGCCTTCCCGTCGAAGATCCCCAAGCTGTTCGACGCGATCGGCGGCGAGGAGCGTGACCAGGAGACCCCGATCAGCGTCGTCGGTGCCAGCCGGATCGGCGGCGAGGCGGTCGAGCTCGGTGCGCCGATCATCTTCCTGACCCTGCTCGGCGGCCTGAACGTCTTCATCGGCGTCTTCAACCTCTTCCCGCTGCTGCCCCTGGACGGCGGCCACGTCGCGATCGCGTGGTACGAGCGGGCCAGGTCGTGGCTCGCCTCGCGGCGCGGCCGGCCGGACCCGGGACGGGTCGACTACAACAAGCTGTTGCCGGTCACCTACGCGGTCATCCTGTTCTTCGGCGGCCTCACGCTGCTCACCCTGACGGCCGACATCGTGAACCCGATCACCCTGCAGTGAGCGCGGGCGGGCAGGACGCCGCGGACGAGGGATAATCGAGAGGTGACCGTCTCCCTCGGCATGCCCGAGACGCCCCCCAGGCCGCTCGCCACCCGCCGGGTCTCCCGGCAGATCGACGTCGGCGGCGTCCTGGTCGGGGGCGACGCCCCGGTGTCGGTGCAGTCGATGACGACCACCCCGACGACTGACATCAACGCCACGTTGCAGCAGATCGCCGAGCTCACCGCGTCCGGCTGCCAGATCGTGCGGGTTGCCTGCCCGAGCCAGGACGACGCCGAGGCGCTGCCGGTCATCGCCCGCAAGTCGCAGATCCCGGTCATCGCCGACATCCACTTCCAGCCCAAGTACGTCTTCGCCGCCATCGACGCCGGCTGCGCCGCAGTGCGGGTCAACCCCGGCAACATCAAGGCCTTCGACGACAAGGTCAAGGAGATCGCCCGGGCGGCCGGTGACGCCGGCGTGCCGATCCGCATCGGCGTCAACGCCGGCTCGCTCGACAAGCGGCTGCTCCAGAAGTACGGCAAGGCCACGCCGGAGGCGCTGGTCGAGTCGGCGCTCTGGGAGTCCTCGCTGTTCGAGGAGCACGGCTTCCGCGACATCAAGATCTCGGTGAAGCACAACGACCCGGTCGTCATGATCGCGGCCTACCGGCTGCTCGCGGAGCGGTGCGACTACCCGCTGCATCTCGGCGTGACGGAGGCGGGGCCGGCCTTCCAGGGCACCATCAAGTCGGCCGTCGCGTTCGGCGCCCTCCTCGCCGAGGGCATCGGCGACACCATCCGGGTCTCGCTTTCGGCGCCGCCGGTCGAGGAGGTCAAGGTCGGCAACCAGATCCTCGAGTCTCTGGGCCTCAAGCAGCGTGGCCTCGAGATCGTGTCGTGCCCGTCCTGCGGCCGGGCCCAGGTCGACGTCTACACCCTCGCCGACCAGGTGACGGCGGGGCTCGAGGGCATGACGGTGCCGCTGCGGGTCGCCGTCATGGGCTGCGTGGTCAACGGGCCGGGAGAGGCCCGTGAGGCCGACCTCGGCGTCGCGTCCGGCAACGGCAAGGGCCAGATCTTCGTCAAGGGCGAGGTCATCAAGACCGTGCCGGAGAGCCAGATCGTCGAGACGCTGATCGAGGAGGCCATGCGGATCGCGGAGGGGATGGAGGCCGAGGGCGTAGCCTCTGGCGAGCCGGCGGTCAGCGTCCGGTAAGCCGCTACCGCCCATCTCGGCCCGCTCGGGGAGGAGGCACCGTGCTGCGCACGTCGGCGCTGCGGGTGCTGCGCCCCGACGAGCTGCCCGACGTCCTCGAGGTCCTCGACCGCGACCCGGTGGCCGACGTCTTCGTCGCCGCCCGGGTGCAGGCGGTCGGCCTCGACCCCCGGCGACTCGGCGGGGAGATGTGGGGCCACGTCGTCGACGGGCGGCTCGAGGCGCTCTGCCACGCCGCCGCCAACCTGGTGCCGGTGCAGGCCGGGCCCGAGGCGGCCCGCGCGTTCGCCGATCGGGCCCGCCGCCAGGGCCGCCGTTGCGCCTCGATCGTCGGCGACCGCACCGCGGTGGCCACGATGTGGGCCGAGCTCGAGCCGGCGTGGGGCCCGGCCCGCGACGTCCGCGACGACCAGCCGCTGATGGTGATCGACGGGCCGCCGGCCGTCGAGCCGGACCCGCTGGTCCGCCGGGTGGGCATCGAGGACCTCGACGTCATGGTGCCGGCCTGCGTCGCGATGTTCACCGAGGAGGTCGGCGTCTCGCCGGTGGCGGCCGACGGCGGGGCGTCCTACCGGGCCCGGGTGGCCGAGCTGATCCGCTCCGGGCGCGCGTTCGCCCGGATCGAGGACGGGCGGGTCGTCTTCAAGGCCGAGGTCGGGTCGGCGACCCACGCGGCCTGCCAGGTCCAGGGCGTCTGGGTGCCGACGGAGCTGCGCGGCCGTGGCCTGTCGGCGCCGGGGATGGCCGCCGTCGTCACCCAGGCGATGGCCGACATCGCCCCGGTGGTCAGTCTCTACGTCAACGACTACAACCAAGCCGCCCGCGCGACGTACCGCAAGGTGGGCTTCACCGACCGCGGCACCTTCATGTCCGTGCTGTTCTAGAGGGTGTCCTCCGTGCCGACCACGCCCCGGTTCTCGCGCTCCGCCCTGCGCGCCCGCCCGGAGTGGCAGTTCTTCGGCGTGCTCTGGAAGGCGTCGCCCGGCAAGACGGTCGCCTGGTGGGCCGTCCTGGTCCTGCAGGGTGCGATGCCGGGCCTGCTGGCGATCGCGACCGGCTGGGTCGTGGGGACGGTGCGCGACGATGCCGGGCTGGCGTGGCCGCTCACCGTCCTAGGTGTGCTCTTCGTGCTCGCGCAGGTGCTGCCGCCGCTGCTGCAGGCGGTCAGCGCCGTGCTCGGGGCGGTCACCGCCGACTGGCTCAGCGACCGGCTGATGCGGGCGAGCGTCGACCCGCCCGGCATGGCTCACCTGGAGAGCGCGGAGCTCGCGACCGACCTGGCGATGGCCCGCGACTTCGACCTCGGCCGCGGCGGTCCGCCGCTGCGGATCTCGATGGAGTTCATCGCGATCGGCCTCGCGCAGCTGGTCACCGGCGTCGTGTCGGCCGCAGTCCTCTTCGGCTTCTCGTGGTGGGCGCCGCCGGTGCTGCTCTCGGTCTGGGCGTCCACCCACTGGCTGCTGCGCGAGAGCGGGGTGTGGAAGGACCGCAACACCCCGGAGGTGCGCGACGCGCAACGGCACGCGGCCTACGCCTACGACCTCGCCGTGGAGCCGCCGGCCGCCAAGGAGCTGCGGCTGTTCGGGCTCGGCGACTGGGTGGTCGACCGCTTCAGCGCCCGGCGGCAGCGGCTCTTCGACCTGCAGTACGCCGCCACGCGGCTGCGGGAGCGACCACTGGCCGGTGCCCTGCTGATCGTGCTGGCCGGCAACACGCTGGTCTTCTGGGCGCTGGCCCGTGGCGCGTTCGACGGCACGATCGGCCTCGGCGCCGCGACGACCTACCTCCAGGCGGCCGTCGGCGTCAGCGCGGTGGCCTTCGGCGGGCTGAGCTGGGCGCTCGACATGTCGGCCGCCCCGGCGGCGATGACGCTGCGGCTGCCCGCGGAGATGGCCCGGGTCGGTGCGCTGGTGCCGGGCTCGGAACCCCGGCAGTCGGGCTCGGAGCCCCGGCAGTCGGGCTCGGAGCGGCGCCCCTCGTCCGACGCCCCCGAGCTGCGGCTGCGGGACGTCACCTTCGGCTACGGCGACGGGCCGCTGGTGCTCGACCACGTCGACCTCACCGTCCCGGCGGGGACGTCCATGGCCGTCGTGGGCGTCAACGGAGCCGGCAAGACGACGCTGGCCAAGCTGGTCTGCCGGCTCTACGACCCGCTCGCGGGCTCGCTCGAGGTCGACGGGGTGGACGTCCGCGAGCTGGACCTCGCCGAGCACCGGGCGACCGTCACCGCGGTGTTCCAGGACTTCATCCGGTACGAGCTCCCCCTGCGCGACAACGTCGCGCCGCGCGGCGCCGGCGACGAGGTCGTCCTCGAGGCGCTGGCGTCGGCCGGGGCCGCCCACCTGGCCGAGCGGTCGGCCGGGCTGGGCACCGTCCTGGCCCGCGGCTACGACGACGGGACGGACCTGTCCGGAGGTCAGTGGCAGAGGGTCGCCCTGGCCCGGGCGCTCACCGCCGTCCGGCAGGGCGCGCGCATCGTGCTGCTCGACGAGCCGACGGCAGCCCTCGACGTGCGCGGCGAGTCGGAGATCTTCGAGCGGATCCTTGGCGAGACCCGCGGCTGCACGACCATCCTCGTCTCCCACCGGTTCTCCACGGTCCGCAAGGCCGACCGGATCTGCGTGCTCGAGCACGGCCGGGTCGCCGAGCTCGGCAGCCACGACGAGCTGATGGCGCTGGGCGGCCGCTACCGCACGATGTTCGAGCTGCAGGCCGCCCGCTTCACCGAGGTCGACGAGCGAGGGGAGGAGGTCGTCCATGACACGCTCGACTGACGACGACCTGCCCCCCGCGGGACAGTCTTTGTGGCGGATGGTGAAGCTGGCCTACCGCGTCGAGCCCCGGCTGCTCGTCGTGTCCGTCGTCATGACCCTCGCGCTCGCGCTGCCGGCGGCGTTGATCGGCCTCTGGCTCGCCCTGCTCGTCGACGGCGTCAACGACTCGTCCCGCACCGCCGTGACGGTCGCCGGCATCGGGCTGGCGGTCTCCGCGACCCTGCTCTGGTGGCTGCAGGTCGTGTTCGACCGCCTCAGCCGGCGGTTCCGCGACCGGCTCTCGATCGCCATGGAGGCCCACGTCGCGCGACTGCACGCGACGGTCGCCACCGTCGCGCACCAGGAGCGCCGCGAGCACCTGGACCGGCTCGAGGTGCTGCGGCGCAACACCTTCGGCCTCGACCACCTGTTCTCCTCGCTCTTCTCGACGCTGGGCTGGGTGCTGCGCCTGGTGGTCGTCGAGGTGCTGCTGATGTCCCAGGTCAGCCCGGTGCTGGGCCTGCTGGCGGTGTTCGCGCTGCCGGTCGTGCTCACGGCGACCTGGCGCCCGGGCGTCGAGCGCGCCGTCTTCGAGCGGGTCGCGCCGCACCAGCGACGGGCGCGCCACCTCTTCGAGCTCGGCACGACCGCGCCCCCCGGCAAGGAGCTGCGGGTCACGGGCAACGGGACGGAGCTGGTGCGGCTGCGGCGCGAGGAGTTCGAGCGGCTGTCACGGCCGATGATCCGGGCCACCTGGGGGACCGCGGCCTGGAACAGCGCCGGGTGGGCCGTCTTCGGGCTGGCCTACGTCGGGGCGGTCGTCCTGGCCACCACCGTCCTGGATGCGTCGCCGGGCGCGGTGGTCCTGGTGCTGGTCGCCGGCAGCCAGCTCTCCCAGTTCGTCGGCGCGGCCGTCGGCGAGCTCGGCTTCCTGCGCAGCTTCTGGCTGGACATCTCGCGCCGGCTGATGTGGCTGGAGGACTACGCGGCCGCGGTCGACGCCCGGTCGGACGGCGTACCGCCGGAGCGGCTGCGCAGCGGCATCCGGCTGGACCACGTGACCTTCGCCTACCCCGGCACCGACCGGGTGGTCCTCGACGACGTGTCGCTGGACCTGCCGGCCGGGTCGGTGGTCGCCGTGGTCGGCGAGAACGGCGCCGGCAAGACCACGCTGGTCAAGCTCCTGGCCCGGCTCTATGACCCGGACTCGGGCCGGATCGAGGTGGACGGCGCCGACCTGGCGTCCTTCTCGGTGCCGGTCTGGCGCGAGCGACTCGCGGGCGCGTTCCAGGACTTCGTGCGCTTCGAGCTGCCCGCGCAGGAGTCGGTCGGGCTCGGCGAGCTCGCCCGGATCGGCGACCGCGCCGCGGTCGACACCGCCGTCGACCGGGCCGGTGCGCGCGACGTCGTCGACAAGCTGCCCCGTGGCCTCGGCACGCAGCTCGGCCCGGCGTGGGACGAGGGGGTGGAGGTCTCCTATGGCCAGTGGCAGAAGCTCGCGCTGGCCCGCGGATTCATGCGCGACGAGCCGCTGCTGCTGGTGCTCGACGAGCCGACGGCCGCCCTCGACGCCGAGACCGAGCACGCGCTGTTCGAGCGGTTCGCGACCGCCGCCCGCAGCCCGGCCGAGGCCTCGGCGCGGGGGCGGATCACGGTGCTCGTGTCGCACCGATTCTCCACGGTGCGGATGGCCGACCTGATCGTCGTCCTCGACGGCGCCAAGGTCACCGAGGTCGGCAGCCATGCCGAGCTGATGGCGCGCGGCGGCACCTACGCCGAGCTCTACGGGATCCAGTCGGCGTCCTTCCGCTGAGCGGTCGACATAGCGTTTCTGCTATGCCAGCGATACCATGGGCCGCATGGCCCTCGCGGCGCAGAGGCACCTGCTCGGCAACGATCTGGTCCGGGAGGCCCGGCGTCGGGCCGGGCTGACCCAACGTGAGCTCGCCGAGAGAGTCGGCACCACGCAGTCCTCGATCGCCCGCCTGGAGAGCGGACGGACCGCACCGAGCTTCGAGTCGGTGCTGCACCTGGTGCGCGCCTGCGGCTTCGACCTCGACGTCATGCTCGTCGAGCGCGACGACTCGGCGGTGGAGCAGGCCGTGCGCAACCGCCTGCTGGACCCGGCACTTCGGCTGGAGCAGCTGGAAGACACAGTCCGCCTCGTCGAAGCGGGCCGCGCAGCGGCCCGGCGAACCCGCACCGCATGACTGGATCGGACCGCGAGCCCGAGGAGCCGAGCGTCCCCCCCGCGCCGACCTTCCGGCCGCGCCAGATCCTCGCGACTCTGACCGACCACCGTGTCGAGTTCGTCCTCATCGGCGGGTTGGCAGCGACCTTCCACGGCTCGCCCCACCTGACGCAGGACGTCGACATCACGCCGAGTCGCGACCCCGAAAACCTCGCGCGGTTGTCAGGTGCCCTGATCGACATGGCGGCCAGTGTCCGCGCGAGCGGGGTCGATGGAGGTCTGCCCTTCGCCCATGACGCGCAGTCGATCGCGGACGTCGGTGTGTGGAACCTCACGACCAGGTACGGCGACCTCGACATCTCCTTCGTGCCGACCGGCACGAAGGGTTTCGATGACCTGGTCAGGGACGCGGTAGCGATCGTGGTGGAGGGCGTCGAGGTGACTGTGGCCAGCCTGGCGGACGTCGTCCGCAGCAAGCAGGCTGCTGACCGGGAGAAGGACCGCCTGACCCTGCCGACGCTGCGCGAGATCTTGGCGCGGAGGTTGGACGACACCGGGCACTGAGACCGGCCGGCCGGTCGGCTCCGCGGAAACCGGTCGGAACTGTTGAGGACCGCTCGTTATCCTCGCCGACATGCTGCTTCGGATGTCGACCCTGTTCCTCCGCACCCTGCGAGAGGACCCGGCCGACGCTGAGGTGCCGTCGCACCGGCTGCTCGTCCGGGCCGGCTACATCCGCCGGGCCGCGCCGGGCGGCTACACCTGGCTGCCACTGGGCTGGCGGGTGCTGCGCAACATCGAGGGCGTCATCCGCGAGGAGATGGACGCCATGGGGGCACAGGAGGTGCACTTCCCGGCCCTGCTGCCCAAGGAGCCCTACGACCGGAGCAACCGCTGGACGGAGTACGGCGACGACGTCTTCCGGCTCAAGGACCGCAAGGGCGCTGACTTCATGCTCGGCCCGACGCACGAGGAGTTCTTCACCCTGCTGGTGAAGGACCTGTACTCGTCGTACAAGGACCTGCCGCTGTGGATCTACCAGATCCAGACCAAGTTCCGTGACGAGGCCCGGCCCCGCGCCGGCCTGCTGCGTGGCCGCGAGTTCGTCATGAAGGACTCCTACTCCTTCGACGTCGACGACGCGGGTCTCGACCGGTCCTACCTCGCGCACCGCGAGGCCTACGTCCGCATCTTCGACCGGCTCGGCCTGGACTACGTCATCGTCTCGGCGATGTCGGGGGCGATGGGCGGCTCCAAGAGCGAGGAGTTCCTCACCCCGGCCGCTGTCGGCGAGGACACCTACGTGCGGTGCACGACGTGCGACTACGCGGCCAACGTGGAGGCGCTGCGCACCCTCGTGCCGCCGGCCCGGCCGTACGACGACGTCCCCGAAGCCCACGTCGAGGACACGCCCGACACCCCGACGATCGACACCCTGGTGGCGCTCGCCAACGCGCGCGAGGATCTGCGCCGCGACGACCGGGAGTGGACCGGCGCCGACACCCTGAAGAACGTCCTGGTCAAGCTGCGCCAGCCCGACGGGAAGACCGGGCTGCACGCCATCGGGCTGCCCGGCGACCGCGAGGTGGACGCCAAGCGGCTCGAGGCGGTCAGCCTGCCGGCCGTCGTCGAGCCCTTCGTCGACGAGGACTTCGCGCAGAACCCCGGCCTGGTCCGGGGCTACATCGGGCCTGCCGCGCTCGGCGCCGACAAGCCGGCCGGCGTGCGCTACCTGCTCGACCCGCGGGTCGTCGAGGGCACCCGGTGGATCACCGGTGCCGACGAGCCGGGCCGCCACGTCTTCGACCTGGTCGCCGGCCGCGACTTCTCCGGTGACGGCGTGATCGAGGTGGCCGACGTCCGCGAGGGCGACCCCTGCCCCAACGACGACGGCGGCACCCTGGTGCCGGCCCGGGGCATCGAGATGGGCCACATCTTCCAGCTCGGCCGCAAGTACGCCGAGGCGCTCGACCTCAAGGTGCTCGACGAGAACGGCAAGCAGGTCGTCGTGACGATGGGCTCCTACGGCATCGGCCCGTCGCGCGCGGTCGCGGCCATCGCCGAGGCGACGCTCGACGACCTCGGGCTGTGCTGGCCCCGCGAGGTCGCGCCGTGCGACGTGCATCTGGTCGCCGCCGGCAAGGACGACGCGATCTTCGACGCGACCCAGCGCCTCGCCGACGACCTCGTCGCCCAGGGGCTCGAGGTCCTCTACGACGACCGGCGCTCGGTCTCGGCAGGCGTGAAGTTCAAGGACGCGGAGCTGCTCGGGATGCCGACGATCGTCGTGGTCGGCAAGGGGCTGGCCGACGGCGTCGTCGAGGTGCGGGACCGGCGCTCCGGCGCGCGCAGCGACGTCCCGGTCGGCGACGCGGTCACCCACGTGCTCGCCGCTGCCCGGTCGTGAGCGGGGGCACCAGCGGTCACCGCACGGTCGACGCGGTCGTCTTCGACTGGGGCGGCACCCTGACGCCCTGGCACACGATCGACCTGCGCGAGCAGTGGCTGCACTACGCCGAGGTCTACGACCCCGCCCACGCCGACGAGCTGTCGGCCCGGATCCTCTCCGCCGAGGACGCCGCCTGGCAGGCCGGCCGCGAGCACCAGCGTTCGGCGACCCTCGACCAGATCTTCCGCGGCGTGGGGGTCGACGTCGACAGCGACCGGCACCGTGACGGGCTGGCCGCCTACCACCGCTGGTGGGAGCCGCACACGCACACCGACCCCGACGTGCCCCCGCTCCTCGCCGGGCTGCGGGACCGAGGCATCAAGGTGGGCGTCCTGTCCAACACGCTCTGGACCCGCGAGCACCACGAGGCGGTGTTCCGCCGCGACGGCGTGCTCGACCTGGTCGACGGCGCTGTCTACTCCAGCGAGATCCCGTGGACCAAGCCGCACCCGCACGCCTTCCGTGCCGCGCTCGACGCCGTGGGCGTCGACGACCCGGCCCGTGCGGTGTTCGTCGGCGACCGGCCCTTCGACGACATCCACGGGGCGAAGGAGGCCGGGCTGCGCGCGGTCCTCGTCCCGCACAGCGCCATCCCGGACTCGCAGAAGGGGCACGTCGAGGGAGAGCCGGACGCCGTCGTCGACAGGCTCGGCGACGTGCTCGCCGTCGTCGACCGCTGGAACGCCTGAGCGGGCGGCCGACCGCCCGTGCCCGACCTCCACGTCGTCCTCCTGCTGGTGGCGGCCGCCGCCGCGGCCGGCTGGTTCGACGCTGTCTCGGGCGGCGGCGGGCTGGTGCAGCTGCCGGCCCTGCTCCTGCTGCTCCCCGGGGCGTCGCCGGCCCAGGTCCTCGCGACCAACAAGCTGTCAGGCGTCTGCGGCACCTCGGTCGCGGCGGGCACCTACTACCGGCGGGTGCACCCGGACCTGAGGACCGCGCTGCCGATGGCCGGCGTCGCGTTCGTCGGGGCGGCCGCCGGTGCGGCGTGCGCGTCGCTGATGCCGGAGGAGCTGTTCCGCCCCCTCGTGCTGGTGCTGCTCGTCGCGGTCGGGTCGTACGTCCTCACGCACCCGACGGTCGGCGACGAGCAGCGGCTGCGCTGGGACGGGCGGAAGCACCACCTCGCCGCCGCGGCCGGCGGCCTGGGCATCGGCTTCTACGACGGCATCTTCGGGCCGGGCACCGGCGCCTTCCTGGTCTTCCTCTTCGTCTCCCTGCTCGGCTACGCCTTCCTGCAGGCGTCGGCCAAGGCACGCATCGTCAACCTGGCCACCAACCTCGGGGCCTTGCTGGTCTTCATCCCGCAGGGAGCGCCGCTGTGGCGGCTCGGCCTGCTGATGGGCGCGGCCAACATCGCCGGCGGCTGGCTCGGCGCGCACACGGCGATCCGGCGCGGCGGCCGCTTCGTCCGGGTGGTCTTCCTGGTGGTGGTCGGCGGCCTCGTGGTGCGGCTCGGGGTCGACGTGGTGCGGGACGCGGTGTCGTGACCGGCGAGACAACCGCCGGCGGCGGGTTCGAGCTGCCTGCCGAGCTCGCCCGCGCTTCGGCGCTGGACCGGCACGACCGGCGCCGCGACTGGGTGGCCCGGCTGCCGAGCATCGTGCCGGCGCTGGCCGACCGGTGGGGGCTGACCCTCGGGCGGCCGTTCCAGCCCGGCGGTCAGGGGTCGTGGACCGCCCCGGCCGTCGACGCCGCGGGCCGCGACCTGGTGCTCAAGGCGGGCTGGACGCACGACGAGGGCACCCACGAGGCGGCGGCGCTCCGGCTCTGGGACGGCCGCGGCGCCGTCCGGCTGCACGACGACCACGTGGACGGGGACACGACGGCGCTGCTGCTCGAGCGGGCGCGCCCCGGCGTCGAGCTGGGCCGGTCGCTGCCGGAGACCGAGCAGGACGCGGTGGTCGCCGGGCTGCTCCGCGAGATGTGGGTCCCGCCGCCGGCCGAACACCCGTTCCGCCCGCTCGCCGAGATGTGCGACCTGTGGGCCGACGAGGCGGAGGAGACTCCTCCCTCCGATCTCGACCCCGGCCTGTTCCGGGCGGGCGTCGAGCTGTTCCGCAGCCTGCCGCGTGACCCCCGGCCCGACGAGGACGTGCTGCTGTTCACCGACCTGCACGGCGGCAACGTGCTGTCCGCGCAGAGGCGGCCGTGGCTGGTGATCGATCCCAAGCCCTACGTCGGCGACCGCTGCTACGACCCGCTGCAGCACCTGTTCAACTGCCTCGGCCGGGTGGAGGCCGACCCCGACGCGATGGCGCGGCGGACGGCCGGGCTGTGCGACGTCGACCTGGGTCGGCTCCGGCTCTGGTTCTTCGCCCGCTGGGTGGTCGAGGCCTCGTGGGCGCAGCCGGACGAGCAGCCGGGCCTGCTCGCCGTGGCCCGCGACCTCGCCCCGTAGCTCCCCGGCAGCCGGTCAGCCCGCGCGCTCTGGGAGGCCGGGGAACGGCACGCTGCCGCGTCGCCACAGCGCGGCGGCGACCGCCGCCCCCCGCAGCCCCTCGGCGGCTCGCTGCTGCAGGTCGCCGCGGAGCTCGAGCACCGCGTCGGCCCAGACCGCCGCGAGACGCTCCTCGAGCAGCGTGACAAGCGCGAGCGCGTCGCGGGCGTCCTCGACCGGGTGCGGGAGGGCGTACGCCGCGGCCGGTGCCACCGGGTCGCCGCCCCGACCGGCCACGACCCGCACCAGCTCGTCGCGCTGCGCGCGGTGCCGGTCGTACGCGCGCAGCGCCCGGTCGCGGTCGCGGCCCGCCAGCCGGGCGCCCGCGACGCCGTAGCCGTAGACCACGGCGTGCTCGGCCGCGAGGGCCTCCTGCAGCACCTCGACCACGTCGACGACCGGGCCGGACGTCGTGGTAGGTGCGGGCGAGGTCACGCGTCGGCCGAGAGCAGGGCGGCGTGCGCAGCCTCGCAGGCCCCGACCGACGCGAGCAGCCGGGCCAGTTCGGGCGAGCGGCCCGTCCCGCGGAGCTCGCGGAGCCGGCGCCTCGACGCGACCCGCTCGGCCTCGGCGAGCTCTGCGCGGGCGGCCCGCAGCGTCGAGGGGACCGTCGAGGTGGGGGAGGGCGACGGCGCCGACGAGGCGGTGCCGGTCGCGGTGGCCGTCGCGGTGGATGTTGCCGAGGCCAGCGCCCGGGCCGCGCGCCGCGGCAGCAGCGCCCGGGCATGCTCCTCGTGCTCGGCACCCAGGGTCGCGAGCTCGGTCCGCGCCGCCGGGAAGCGCTCGACCGTCGCGGCGTACCGCGCCGCCAGCGCGCGAGCCTCGCCGGCGACCCGGGCCCGCAGCAGCAGTTCGGGGTCGGGCGGCTCCGGGTCGTCGTCGCCGGGGAGGCAGCCGGCGAGCACCGTCGTCGTGGTCACCGCCGCGGCCGCCACGACTGCCGTCCGGACCACCTGCCGGCGGCCGGGCAGCATCTCCCCGGACCGCGTCACCCGGGGATGATCCCATGCGACCGGGAGCCCGCCCGACCGCTATCGTCGAGCACGAACCGGTGGCCCGTGCGCCGCCGGAGCATGAGTGACAACAGCAGAGCAGGAGGTCGAGATGGCGCGTCCCGCGGACCGCGACTCCCTCCTCGCGCTGCTCGGCCCCGTCGTCTCCGAGTGCGGGCTGGACCTGGAGGACGTCGTCATGACGCCGGCCGGCCGCCGCCGGCTGCTGCGCGTCGTCGTCGACCGGGACGGCGGGCTCGAGCTCGACGCGGTGGCCGAGGTGAGCACCGCGGTCTCCCGGGTCCTCGACGAGAGCGACGTGATGGGCGCGACGCCGTACGTCCTCGAGGTGACCTCACCGGGCGTCGACCGGCCGCTCACCGAGCGCCGGCACTGGCGCCGCAACCTGCGCCGCCTGGTCACCGTGACCACCGCCGAGGCGACCAGCCTCGACGGCCGGCTGGCCGAGGTGGACGACGACGGCATCGCGGTCGAGACCGACGGCACCGTCACCCGGCTCGGGTGGGACCGGGTCGACCGGGGTCGGGTCCGGGTGGAGTTCAACCGGCGGGAGGAGGGCTGAGCGATGGACATCGACATGACCGCGCTGCGCGCGCTCGAGCGCGAGAAGGAGATCTCCTTCCCGCTGCTCGTCGAGGCCATCGAGTCGGCGCTGCTCGTCGCCTACCAGCGGACCGAGGGTCACCAGCCGGTCGCGCGGGTCGAGCTGGACCGCAAGTCGGGTCACGTCACCGTGTGGGCCGCCGAGACCGACGACGAGGGCAGCGTCCTGCGTGAGTGGGACGACACGCCGACCGGCTTCGGGCGGATCGCGGCCACCACGGCCAAGCAGGTGATCCTGCAGCGGCTGCGCGACGCCGAGGACGAGCAGACGTTCGGGGAGTTCGCCGGCAAGGAGGGCGACATCGTGTCCGGCGTCATCCAGCAGGGCAAGGACGCCCGCAACGTCTACGTCGACCTCGGCCGGGTCGAGGCTGTGCTGCCGCCGCCGGAGCAGGTGCCCGGGGAGTCCTACGAGCACGGCGAGCGGCTGCGCTGCTACGTCGTGCAGGTGCGCAAGGGCATGCGCGGGCCGTCGATCACGCTGTCGCGCACCCATCCCAACCTGGTGCGCAAGCTGTTCGCGCTCGAGGTGCCGGAGATCGCCGACGGGACCGTCGAGATCGCGGCGGTCGCACGCGAGGCGGGTCACCGCACCAAGATCGCCGTACGCACCACGCGACCCGGTGTCAACGCCAAGGGGTCCTGCATCGGACCCATGGGTGCCCGGGCGCGTGCCGTCATGGCCGAGCTGCACGGCGAGAAGATCGACATCGTCGACTGGTCCGAGGACCCGGCCACCTTCCTGGCCCAGGCGCTCCAGCCGGCGCGGGTCAACGAGGTGCAGATCGTCGACCTCGCGGCCCGGTCGGCGCGGATCATCGTGCCGGACTACCAGCTGTCGCTGGCGATCGGCAAGGAGGGCCAGAACGCACGGCTGGCCGCGCGGCTCACCGGCTGGCGGATCGACATCCGGCCCGACGTCGAGCGGCCGGACCCGGGTGCTCCCGCCCCTGCCGGGGGCGACGGCTGAGCCCGCCGGTCCGCACCTGCGTCGGCTGCCGCGGCCGCGCACCGGCCGCCGACCTGCTCCGGGTGGTCGAGCGCTCCCGGCTCCTCGTCGTGGACGAGCGCCGGGTGCTGCCCGGCCGGGGGGCGCACCTGCACCGCGACCTCGCCTGCCTGGAGGCCGCGGAGCGCCGGCGGGCGTTCGCCCGGGCGCTGCGCGTGCCCGGACCGCTCGACGCGACCGCCGTGCGAGCTGCCCTCGATCGGTCCTGACCCGCGAGCGCTGCGTGTGTGCCTCAGGGCAGCGACGGTCGGTAGCGCATCGCGACGACCTCGACGCCGCCGAGCTCCTCGGGCTTGGTCGCCGTGTCCGGCCGCCAGCCCTGACGCTCCTAGAGCGCCCGGCCGCGCCGGTTGCCCTCGGCCACCCAGACCGTCGCCACGGCGCAGGACGTCATGCCGGCGAGCACTGTGTCGTGCAGCAGCCGTCCGACGCCCTTGCCCCACGCCTGAGGGTCGAGGGAGTTACCAGATCGTTTGCGACGCTGCCGTCGGACGACACGCGCAGTCCTCGGCGTGTCATGCCGGCGCATGTCGCAAACGATCAAGCGGGTGGCCGGGTGGCCGGGTGGCCGGGTGGCCGGGTGGCCCGGGTGGCCGGGTGGGCGGGCGGTCAGCGGCGCCGGGCGGTCAGCCGCGCGGGGGCACCGTGAAGCGGGGGAGGAGCAGCTGCACCAGGGGACCGATCGCCAGCGCGTAGAGCACGGTCGCCACCCCCAGGGTGCCGCCGAGCAGCCAGCCGCCCGCGACCACGGCGACCTCGATGCCGGTGCGGACCAGCCGGACCGACCAGCCGGTACGTCGCACCAGCCCGGTCATCAGGCCGTCCCGCGGGCCGGGGCCGAGCCGCACGCCGATGTAGGCGGCGGTCGCCACGGCGTTGAGCACGACGCCGAGGGCGACCAGCGCGACCCGGGCGGCCATCGCGTCGACGGACGGCAGCACGGCCAGGCTGGCGTCGACCGCGAGCCCGATGACCAGGACGTTGCTGACCGTCCCGACGCCGGGCCGCTGGCGCAGCGGCACCCAGAGCAGCAGCACGAGGGCGCCCACGACGATCGAGACCACGCCGAGCGAGCCGCCGACGGTGCGGCTGATGCCCTGGTGCAGGACGTCCCACGGCATGACGCCCAGCCCGGCCCGCACAAGTAGCGCCATCGACAGGCCGTAGAGCGCCAGCCCGGCGTAGAGCTGGGCCAGCCGGCGGCCCATGACCAGGGTGTGCTGCCAGGACGTCGGCCCGGTCGCCACCGCACCGGCACCGGCACCGGCGACGACGGGGCGGCGGGAGGTGGCCACCGTGAGGACGGCGGCCGCGGCGGCGTCGGTCATGCGACCAGGATGCGTCACGATTGGACTGGTGTCAGCAGGCCAATCCAGGCAGAGTGGCGGGTGTGACGACGATCCCGGCCGACCGGCTGCGCACCCTGCTCGGCGACCTCCGGGGCGAGCGCCCGCCGCTCTATGCCGGCCTGGCCGCCCGGCTGCGGCTGCTCGTCGGCGACGGGCGGCTGCCGGTCGGGGCCCGCCTGCCGGCCGAGCGCGACCTGGCCGCCGCGCTGCACCTGAGCCGCGCGACGGTGGCCGCGGCCTACGGACGGCTGCGCGAGCAGGGCTGGGCCGACGCCCGGCAGGGCTCGGGCACCTGGACCCGGCTGCCGGCCAGCCACCGCGAGTCGCCGGTCGCGTGGTTGCCGGCTCCGGTCGCCCCCGGTGTCGTCGACCTGGCGCACGCCGCGCCGTCGGCGCCGCCGCAGGTTCCCGCCGCGTTCGCCGCGGCGCTCGACCACCTGCCCCGGCTGCTGCCCGGCCACGGCTACCACCCCCGCGGGCTGCCCGAGCTGCGGGCGCTGGTCGCCGAGCGCTACACGCGTCGAGGGCTGCCCACGACCGCCGAGCAGGTCCTGGTCACGAGCGGCGCCCTGCACGCGGTGGGGGTCGCGCTGGAGACCCTCACGCGCCGGGGCGACCGGGTGCTGGTCGAGCACCCGACCTACCCCAACGCGCTCGACGCCGTGCGGGCCGGTGGTCGTCGGCCGGTGCCGGTCGCCGTCGACCCGGACCACCCGGGCGCGACCGTCCAGGCCCTGACCAGGGCCGCGACCGCGACCAGACCGGCCATGGCGTACGTCATGCCCGACTTCCAGAACCCCACCGGGATGCTGCTCGACGACCCGCACCGGCGCCGGCTGGCGGTCGGCCTGCGGCAGGCCGGGACGGTGGCGCTGGTGGACGAGACGATGGCCGACCTCGCGCTCGATGCGGCCGAGGGTGACGCCGCGCCGGCGCCGTTCGCCGCGGTCGCCGCCGACCTCGCGCCGGGGTCGGACGCGGCGCAGGTGGTCACCGCCGGCTCGCTGAGCAAGAGCGTCTGGGGCGGGCTGCGCATCGGCTGGCTGCGGGCCGACGCCGCACTCGTCCCGCGGCTCGCTCGGGTCCTCGGGCAGGGCCAGCTCGCCGGGCCGGTGCTCGAGCAGCTCGCGGCGTGCCACCTGCTGGAGCGGGAGCAGGAGATCGTCGCCGTACGCCGCGCAGAGCTGCGCAACCGCCGGGACGTCCTCGCGGCTGCGCTCGCCGAGCACCTGGCCGACTGGGAGGTGCCGCGCCCGGCCGGCGGGCTGGTGCTGTGGTGCCGGCTGCCCGGCCGGTCCTCGACCGCGCTGGTCGGTGCGGCGGCCGAGCGCGGCGTGCTGCTGGCGCCGGGGCCGCGGTTCGGCACCGGCGCGGCGTTCGACGACCGGCTGCGGCTGCCCTTCACCCAGCCCGAGGACGTGCTTACCCCCGCCGTGGCCGTGCTCGCGCAGGCGGCGGCCGACGTGCCGCACCGCCCGGCCACCGACCCCGGGCAGGCGCTCGTGGTCTGACCGGTGCGGGGCCGGCGTTGCCGCCGTCGCCCCGCTGGGATGCCCAGCCTGACGCCAGGCGTTAGGATGAGCAGGAATCACGAGCTGACCTGGCGCGCCATGCGCGGGTGCAGCGCGCCGTGGCCGTTCGGCGGCCGCGGGACCGTCCAGTCCGGAAGCGAATCGAGACGCTGATGAGCCCCCGATGAGCACGCACCCATGAGTGCCCCCGTGCAGTAACGACGGTCCGCCGCCGGTCATGATCCGGCCCGGACCGAGACAGGAGAGTTGTGGCAAAGGTCCGGGTCTACGAGCTCGCCAAGGAGCTCGGTGTCGAGAGCAAGGTCGTCATGGCCAAGCTCACAGAGATGGGGGAGTTCGTCCGGTCGGCGTCGTCGACCGTCGAGCCGCCCGTCGTCCGCAAGCTCAGGGACGCCATGCCGGCCGCCCCCGCCACCGTCGACGGCAAGGCCGACGGTGCCGCGGACGGGAAGGCCAACGGCAAGGCTCCCGCCAAGAAGGCCGCCGCCAAGAAGGCCGCGCCCGCCCCCGCAGTGCCCGCCCCCGCGGCGCCGGTCACCCCTGCCCCCGCGCCCGGCGAGCCGGCGACCCCCGTGCCGCCGCCCGCGCAGGAGATCCCGGCCCCGGACTCCGCACCGCGCCCGATCAGCCCGGTGGCTCCGGAGGCACCGGCGAGCCCGGAGAGCCCTGCTCCCGCCCCCGCCCCGCGTCCCGCCGCCGCCCACTCCGGCACCGGTGGCGCGACCGACGCGCCCACGCGGCCGGCCCCCCGCCCGGCCGGCCCCCGCCCGGGCAACAACCCGTTCAGCTCCGGCGGCTCGACCGGCATGGGCCGTCCGGCCGCTCCGCGGCCGGGCAACAACCCGTACTCCACCGGCGGCTCCACCGGCATGCCGCGTCCCGGCGGGACCGCCGGCGCGCCGCGTCCGGGTGCGCCGCGGGCCGGCGGTTCCGCCGGCCCCGCCGGCCCCCGCCCCAACCCCGGCATGATGCCGGCCCGCCCGGCGCCCGGCGTCGGCCGGACCGGTGGCCCCGGGGGCCGTCCTGGCGCTCCCGCCGGCCGCGGCCGGCCCGGCGCGCCCGGCGGTGCCGGTCGTCCCGGCGGCGGCGGCGGTGGTGGCGGCGGCTACGGCGGCGGTCCCGGTGGCGGTCGTCCCGGTGGCTTCAGCGGTCGCGGCGGCGGTGCCCGTCGTGGCGGCACCGCCGGTGCCTTCGGCCGTCCCGGTGGCCCGCGGGGCCGCCAGCGCAAGTCGAAGAAGCAGCGCCGTCAGGAGTTCGACAACATGGCGGCGCCGTCGATCGGCGGCGTCCAGGTCCCGCGCGGCGACGGCTCGACCGTCGTCCGCCTCGCCCGCGGCTCGTCGCTGACCGACTTCGCCGAGAAGATCGACGCCAACCCGGCGTCGCTGGTGACCGTGCTGTTCCACCTCGGTGAGATGGCGACCGCGACCCAGTCGCTGGACGAGGACACCTTCCAGCTGCTCGGTGCCGAGCTCGGCTACCAGGTCCAGATCGTCAGCCCCGAGGACGAGGACCGCGAGCTGCTCGAGTCCTTCGACATCGACTTCGAGGGCGAGGACTGGGACGAGGACCAGCTGGTCTCGCGCCCGCCGGTGGTAACCGTCATGGGTCACGTCGACCACGGAAAGACCCGACTGCTCGACGCGATCCGCAAGACCGACGTCCTCTCGGGCGAGGCCGGCGGCATCACCCAGTCGATCGGCGCCTACCAGATCCACACCACCCACGAGGGCGAGGACCGCGCGATCACCTTCATCGACACCCCGGGCCACGAGGCGTTCACCGCCATGCGTGCCCGCGGTGCCAAGGTGACCGACATCGCGGTGCTCGTGGTCGCGGCCGACGACGGCGTCATGCCGCAGACCATCGAGGCGCTCAACCACGCCCAGGCTGCCGACGTACCGATCGTCGTGGCCGTGAACAAGGTGGACGTGGACGGCGCCAACCCGGCGAAGATCCGCCAGCAGCTCACCGAGTACAACCTGGTGGCGGAGGAGTACGGCGGCGAGACCATCTTCGTCGACGTCTCCGCGAAGCAGGGCACCAACATCGAGCAGCTGCTCGAGTCGATCCTGCTGACGGCCGACGCCGCGCTGGACCTGCGCGCGGTGGCCGACGAGCAGGCCCGTGGTGTCGCGATCGAGGCGCACCTGGACCGCGGTCGCGGCCCGGTCGCCACGGTCCTGGTGCAGCGCGGCACGCTCGCGGTCGGTGACGCCATCGTCGCCGGCGACGCCTACGGCCGGGTGCGCGCCATGCTCGACGAGCACGGTGAGCACCTCGACGTGGCGCTGCCGTCGCGACCCGTGCAGGTGCTCGGCTTCACGTCGGTGCCCGGCGCCGGCGACAAGTTCCTCGTCGCCGACGAGGACCGCATCGCCCGCCAGATCGCCGAGAAGCGCCAAGCGATGGAGCGCAACGCGGCCCTCGCCAAGGCCCGCAAGCGGGTCTCGCTCGAGGACTGGCTGGAGCAGAGCAAGGTCGACACCCTGAACCTGATCCTCAAGGGTGACGGCTCCGGCTCGGTCGAGGCGCTCGAGGACGCCCTGCTCAACATCGAGGTGGGCGAGGAGGTCGCCCTGCGGGTCATCGACCGCGGTGTCGGTGCGATCACGCAGAACGACGTCAACCTGGCCGTCGCGTCCGACGCCGTCATCATCGGCTTCAACGTGCGCCCGGCCGAGCGGGTCGGTGAGCTGATCGACCGCGAGGGCGTCGACGTCCGCTACTACTCGGTCATCTACCAGGCGATCGACGAGGTCGAGGCCGCGCTCAAGGGCATGCTCAAGCCGGAGTACGAGGAGGCGCAGCTCGGCACCGCCGAGGTCCGCGAGGTGTTCCGGTCCAGCAAGTTCGGCAACATCGCCGGCTGCCTGGTGCGCAGCGGCGAGATCCGCCGCAACTCCAAGGCACGGCTCATCCGCGACGGCGCCGTCGTGGCGGACAACCTCACGGTCGAGTCGCTCAAGCGGTTCAAGGACGACGCGACCGAGGTCCGCGAGGGCTACGAGTGCGGCATCGGCCTCGGGTCGTACAACGACATCAAGGTCGACGACGTCATCGAGACGTTCGAGATGCGCGAGAAGGCCCGCGCCTGACGCACCGAGGTGGCCGGTCGGCTCCGCATCCGCGGAGCCGGCCGACCACGGGCAGGCAAGGCGCACCAGGGGCGGGTCCCACCGCCCTTGGCACGGAAGGAGTCGGGCGGGTGTTCGTCGGCAGCATCGCCTTCGACCTGCTGCTCGGTGACGTCCGGTCCCTGAAGCAGAAGCGCTCGCTCGTGCGCCCTCTGGTCGCCGAGCTGCGCCGGAAGTACGACGTGAGCGCGGCGGAGGCAGGTCACCTCGACCTGCACCGCCGCGCCCTCGTCGGGGTGGCGGTGGTCGCGGCCCGGCCGGCGCACTGCGTCGAGGTGCTCGACGCGTGCGAGCGCCTGGTGGCCTACCGCCCCGAGATGGAGCTGCTCTCCGCCCGGAGGCAGGTCCTGCGCAGCGACGAGATCGAGACCGACGAGATGGACCAGACCGACGAGCGCCTGAGCAGTGAGACGGAGGACGAGTAGCCGTGGTGGACGTGGCCCGAGCTCGCAAGCTGGCTGACCGGATCAAGGTGGTCGTGGCCGAGACCCTCGAGACGCGGATCAAGGACCCGCGCCTGGGGTTCATCACCATCACCGACGCCCGGGTGACCGGCGACCTCCAGCAGGCGACGGTGTTCTACACCGTCTACGGCGACGACGCCCAGAAGGCCGACACCGCGGCGGCGCTGGAGAGCGCCCGGGGGGTGCTGCGCTCCGAGGTCGGCCGGCAGACCGGGGTGCGGCTCACGCCGACCCTGACCTTCGTCGAGGACGCGGTGCCGGAGAACGCCAGCCACATCGAGGACCTCCTCGCGCAGGTCGCCGCCGCGGACGCCGAGGTGCACCGGGCGGCCGCCGGTGCGGCCTACGCCGGCGACGCGGACCCCTACAAGGCGCCCCGGGACGAGGCTGACGACGCTGATGGTCCTGGCGGTCCTGGCGGTCCTGGCGGTCCTGGCGGTCCTGGCGGTCCTGGCGGTCCTGGCGGTCCTGGCGGTCCTGACGATCCTGACGGTGCCGACGGAGCCGACGAGGTCGGCGGTGCCGACGAGCCCGACGAGGACGTTCGCGATCCCGTCCGCTGACACCGCCGGCGGCGCCGTCAACGGCCTCGTCGTCGTCGACAAGCCGGCCGGCATCACCTCTCACGACGTGGTCGCCCGGATCCGCCGGCTGGCGGGCACCCGGCGGGTGGGGCACGCCGGGACCCTGGACCCGATGGCGACCGGGGTGCTCGTCGTCGGCGTCAACCGCGCGACCCGGCTGCTCGGCCACCTCACGCTGACCGAGAAAGCCTACGACGCCACCATCCGGCTCGGCGCGACCACGGTGACCGACGACGCGCAGGGCGAGGTCCTGACGACGGTCGACCCGAGCGGGGTCACCGACGATGCGCTGCGCGCCGGCATCGACGCCCTGACCGGCGACATCGCCCAGGTGCCCTCAGCGGTGAGCGCCGTGAAGGTCGCCGGCGAGCGGAGCTACAAGCGGGTCCGCGCCGGCGAGAAGGTCGAGCTGCCGCCGCGGCCGGTCACCGTGCACCGGTTCGACCTCGTCGGCTCGCGCCGCGAGGAAGGCTTCCTCGACGTCGACGTGCAGGTCGTGGTGTCGAGCGGGACGTACGTCCGGGCGCTCGCCCGGGACCTGGGCTCGGCCCTGGGGGTCGGCGGCCACCTCACCGCACTGCGCCGGACCCGGGTCGGGCCCTACGGCCTGGCCGGTGCGCACACCCTGGACGAGCTGGCCGGGCTGGTCGCGCAGGAGCCACCGGCCGACCTGCCGGTGCTGCCGATCGCCGACGCGGCCAGGGCCGCGTTCCCGGTCCGGGAGCTCGACGAGGCGGCGGCGACCGTCGTCTCGCACGGCGGCCCCCTGCCCGCGACCGGGGCGCCGGGGCCGACCGCCGTCTTCGGCCCGGACGGCCGGTTCCTGGCGCTCGTCGAGGACCGGGGCGCGACCACCCGGGCGATCGCCGTCTTCGTCTGACCAGGCCCGCCAGGGACCGTCGGGGAATCCGCATGATGACCATGCGGAGTCCCCGACAGTCCGGAAGGTGCCGGTGGTCAGGCGGAGAGGTGGCGCAGCTGCTTCCAGGCCGACGCCCAGCTGCCGGTCGGCCCGTCGCAGACCCAGACCCCGTTGCCGTCCTCCTCGTTGTCGACGCCGGTGTCCAGCCGGGCCGCGCGGGCGCACCCGCTGAGGGCGGCCGGGTCCGGCGCGCTGAAGCCGACCCACACGACCGGCCCGGAGCCCTCGGGCGGCGGCCCCCAGTCGGCGAACCCGTTGTGGGTCCCGTAGACCGGGGGCTCGACGCCGTACCACCGGAGCGCGCCCGCCTGGCCGTAGTTCTGCGTCACCACCACCGCCGAGCCCCTCTCCCCGGCCGGCAGCGAGTCGACGACGCCGCGGACCGTGCGCACCACTGCCGGCCAGCCGATCGTCTCCATCTGGTCCTCGTTGAGCGCCGGGTAGAACGACGCGTCCAGCGTCGTCGCCGGCAGCACCGGCAGCAGCGCGGGCAGCGGGAACAGCGCGGTGACGGCGACGGCCGCGGTGAAGAGGCCGACCCCACGCGTCGACCAGCGCCGCTCGAGCACGACGGCGCCGGCCGCGGCCAGCGGCGGCAGCAGGCCGAGCAGGTAGTAGTTCTTCCCGCCGGTCAGGACGAAGACGGTCAGCAGCAGCAGATAGGCGATCGGCACCGGGCGGAACCACCGCCACTGGGGGCGCCGCCACCCGGCGACCCCGCCGACCGCGGCTAGCACCGCGCCGAGCGGGTTGAGCATGACGACCTGCAGCAGTACCAACTCGGCGATGCCGCCGGCCGTGCCGTACTCGTCACGGATGTCCGCGGCGAGCTCGGTCTGCGGCCAGCCGTGCCGCGCCTGCCAGACCAGGTTGGGCAGCCAGATCAGGATCGCGACCGCCGCGCCGCCCCAGGCCCACGGTGACCGGAGGTGGTGCCGCAGCCCAGGCGTGAGGACGATGCCGGCCACCAGCCCCGCGGCCAGGAAGCCGACGAGGTGCTTGTTCTGCAGCCCGATGCCGAGCACCAGGCCGACCACCAGCCACTGCCGGGGCCGGTCGTGCTGCAGCGTCGAGACGACGAGCCGCACGACGACGGTCCACACGAGCAGGTCGGTGGTCGCCGTCGAGAGCATGTGCCCGACGGCGAGCACCCCGGCGCCGGTCGCGGTCGCGACCGCGGCGAGCAGCTCGGCGCCCCGGCCGCCGCCCAGCGCGCGGGCCAGGTCGGCGGTGACCAGCACGACCACGCCCACGGCGAGCGCGGACAGCAGGCGCAGCACGAGCAGCGAGCCGGGCGCCACGCTGTCGGCGAGCCCGGCCACCAGCGGGGTCAGCGGCGGCTGGTCCGGGTAGCCCCACTGCGGGTGGTGCCCGGCCGCCACGAAGTACAGCTCGTCGCGGTGCGGCCCGTAACGGCCCGAGAGCGCCAGCAGGAGGACGGTGGCGGCGGCCGAGACGGCGTACGTCGCGCCGGTCAGCCGGTTCGCCCCCCTCATCCCCGCATGGTCGCACCTGCCACTGACTTCGCCGCCCCGCCGCGCGAGCCCTAGGGTTCGGACGATGAACCTCGTCGAGGCCAGGCCAAGGGCCGAGCAGCTGGACGCCACCGACCCGCTGGCCGGTGTACGGGACCGGTTCCAGCTGCCGGACGGGTTGGTCTACCTCGACGGCAACTCGCTTGGAGCCCTGCCGGTCGGGGTCCGCGCGGCGCTCGACTACGCGGTGTCCCGCCAGTGGGGTCAGGACCTCATCACGTCCTGGAACACTCACGACTGGTGGGACGCGCCGCGGCGGGTCGGGGCCCGCATCGCCCGGCTGGTCGGGGCGCATCACGACGAGGTCGTCGTGGCCGACTCCACCTCGGCGAACCTCTTCAAGGCGCTGGTCGCAGCGGCGCGGATGCGGCCAGGGCGCTCGACCCTGGTCATGGAGCCCGGCAACTTCCCGGCCGACCTCTACGTCGCCGACTCGGTCGCCGAGCTGCTCGGCCTCCAGGTCGCGCGCGCCGAGCCGGGCGAGGTCGCCGCCCTGCTGGCGAAGGCCGGCGGCGACGTCGCCGTCGTGAGCTTCTCGCACGTGGACTACCGCACCGGCCGCGCGCACGACATGGCCGGCATCACGGCGGCCGTGCACGACGCGGGAGCCCTGGCGGTGTGGGACCTGTCGCACTCGGCCGGTGCGCTGCCGGTCGACCTGACCGGCGCCGGGGCGGACCTGGCGGTGGGGTGCGGCTACAAGTACCTCAACGGTGGCCCCGGCGCGCCGGCCTACGTGATGGTGGCCCGCCGCCACCAGGAGTCGGTCCGGTCACCTCTCACCGGCTGGACCGGCCACGCGCAGCCGTTCGCGATGGAGGGCAGCTACCGACCCGCCCCGGGCATCGACCGGATGCGCAACGGCACCCCGCCGGTCCTCTCGCTGCTGGCGCTGGAGGCCGCGCTGGCGGCGTTCGACGGCGTGGGCATGGACGACGTACGGGCCAAGAGCCTGTCGCTGACGTCGTTCTTCCTCGAGCTGGCCGACGAGGCGCTGGCCCCGCTGGAGTTCACCCCCGTCACACCCAGGGACCCGGCCGAGCGGGGCAGCCAGGTCTCGCTGCGGCACCCGAGGGCGTACGGCGTGGTGCAGGCGCTCCACGCTCGCGGCGTGGTCGGCGACTACCGCGAGCCGGACCTGGTGCGGCTGGGGTTCGCGCCCCTCTATCTGCGCCACGTCGACGTCGTCCGCGCCGTCGAGCAGTTGACGGCGGTCGTCACGGCGGGGGAGGAGCGGGACGAGCGGTACGACGTCCGCGCGACCGTGACCTGACCGGTCGCATGCCCATCGTCGGGTCCGCGAACGCCATCCGCGACCAGATGCTCCGGCGGGTCCGCGCCGGCGGCGCGTAGCCGAAGACCCGCTCCCAGCCGTGCCGGGCCAGCCGGGTGCGTGCCCCGTGCGCGCCCCAGGCCACGCCCATCCCGACGTCGCGCCGGCGCAGGTCGACCACGGTCCAGGACTCGTCCAGCGATGCGGCGAAGTCGCGCAGCGCTTGGTCGTCCGACGTCATCGCCGCGCGCCACGGCATCGACTGAGGGGCACGGCGGCCGACCTCGAAGAGCCGGTCCTCGTGCACGTCGTCGATCGTGGTGTCGCGGCGGGGCTCGAGCGCGCCGAGCGCCTGGTCGAGGAAGTCGCCCAGCGACGCGGCCTGGTAGAGCAGCACCGGCGCGTCGTGGCAGGCGAAGAACACCGGCGCGGTCTCCACGGTGTCCGGGGTGAGGTCGAGCAGCCAGAAGTTGCCGAAGCCGTCCGCGGCGACCGGGTGGCCGGCGGGAAGGAGCTCGGCGACCTCGATGCTGTGCCGCTCCCCGGTCAGGTCGAGGTCGAGCAGCGCCTCGGCGCCGGACGCCAGCCCGAGCAGCCGGACCAGCTCCGCCGGAAGAGCCGCACCGAGCGCGCCGTAGCGGTCGCGGAGACCGTCCACCGTGCCCTGGCCCGCCGGCGGGAGCAGGTCCAGGCGCACCGGTTCGCCGTCCTCGTCCCGCAGCTCGCCGGCCGTGGCGGCCCTGCCCAGCCGCTGCACCGCGTCCACACGGTCACGGTAGGCGACCGGAGCCCGGCTCAGGCCGGACCTGGCGCCACCCAGGACGTGACGCCCAGACGACGTCACGGACATCTCTTGTCAGGCGGCGTAACAAATGGTCAGATGACCGCACAAGCGCGGATCTCACGTCGGAGGTGGGCATATGGAACGAGCACCGGCGCGTCGGCGGACGACTCGGGGTGTCGCGGTCACGGCCGCACTCGGCCTGCTCGCCACGGGGCTCGGCGTCGGCGCCGGGGGCAGTGACCGCGCAGGCGGCGAACGGCAGCAGGGGTAAGTCGGACGTCCGCCTGATCAACGGCGACTACAACAACGGCAAGCCGCTGCGCCTCTCCCGGAAGGGCGCCAACGCCGGCGGCTCCGGCGTGAAGAGCGACCAGTTCAAGGTCGGCACCGTGCGGAAGTGGCCGGCGCTCGACGACAAGGGCGACTTCACCTACGTCAAGCAGTACGTGCTGCGCGGCATCGGCGACAACGTCGAGGTCTGGGTCGCCAAGAACCTCGCCTTCCCGGCGGGCTCAGAGGGAGCGTGCCGCAACACGGTCGGCAATGGCGAGGGCATCGTCGTCACCGACCAGCAGGTGGCGGACTTCATCGACGAGTTCGACACCAACATCTACCCGAAGGAGTCGAAAGTCTTCTCGGTCCCGCCGGACCGCGACGGCAGCGTCACGCCGCTCACCCGGGCGTACGCCCACTTCTACGGGCTGCCGGCCCGCAACTTCAAGGGTGAGGGCGACCGGATCGTCACGCTGGTGGACAACGTCCGCGACCAGAACTACTACGACCCGACGGCCGCCGACGGCCGCACCTACATCGCGGGCTTCTTCTGGTCGCTGTTCAACGAGTACACCAACCGCAACGTCATGACGCTGGACTCGTGGGACTGGATCCACCGCACCGGCACCAACCCGCCGGACGACTCGGCGGACGCCGACTACGCCGCCTGCAGCGCGAAGATCCTGCGGCCGTTCGGCGACCCGCGGCCGCTGACCTACGAGGGCACCTTCGCGCACGAGTACCAGCACCTGCTGGAGTACTACGCGAGCCCGGGCGAGTCGACCTGGATCAACGAGGGCCTCTCCGACTGGGCGCAGACCCTGGTCGGCTACGTCGACCCGAGCCTGGACCCGGCCAGCGACGACCCAGACGTCGACGGCCACCTGCAGACCTGGTTCGGCTTCAACGACGACCCGGCCTTCGGCGGCCCTGAGCAGTCGCTGACCCGGTGGCAGGACCAGGGTGCACCGGAGATCCTCGCCGACTACGGCATCGCGTACGCCTTCCAGGAGTACCTGTGGAGCCACTTCGGCGGTGACGCGTTCATGACGGCGCTGCACAACCAGGACAAGAACGGATTCGCCGGCCTGCAGGCAGTCATGACCCAGTTCGGGGTGAGCGGCACGCCGCTCGACGTCATCCACGACTTCCTGGCGTCGATGGCCCTCGACAAGGCCCTGGACACCCGGACGCTCGTCGACGCGGGACGCACGGCAGCGATGAAGACGGCGTCGCTCAACGCGCACATCAACTGGGACACGCCGCAGGCCTACAGCACCTCGGGCGCTCCGACGAACGGTGCTGACTGGCTCAAGGTTACCGACGGCGCAGCGGTCACCTTCGACGGCGCCGAGGGATACAAGCCCAAGCCGGTGGAGTGGACGAAGGCTGCGGACGGAAGGCTGTTCTCCGGCAACGCCAACAACCTCGACCGGGCCATCGCTCGGCAGATCACGGTGCCGGCCGGAAGCCCGACGGTGACCCTGGACCTCCAGTACGAGACCGAGCCCGCGTGGGACTTCGCCTTCGTGCAGGTCTACGACTCCACGGAGAAGAAGTGGGTCAGCCTGTCCAACGCGAACACGACGAGCGCCGCGGACCCGCAAGCACTGGCCACGATCCGGACCCAGCTGCCGGGTCTGACCGGCAGCTCCGGCGGCGTCGTGCCGCAGACGTTCGACCTGGCGAACTACGCCGGCCAGACGATCTGGCTCGCGGTCCGCTACATGTCGGACGGTTCGGTGAACGCGGGCGGCGTGTGGCTCAGCGGGATGTCGGTCGGCGGCACGCCCGTGGCGGACGCAACCGACCTGTCGAAGTGGACGTCGCTGACGGGCGCGGTGCCGGTGCCGGTGGCGGGCTGGACCGTCCAGCTCGTCGGCTGGAACGGTTCCCAGGCCAGCGCCCGGACCCTGACACTGGGGGCGGGCAACACCTGGACCGGTGACGTGTCGGACACGCTCGGTATCGCGAGCCCGACGTTCGCCGGCTTCATCGTGACGGCCGACGACCCGGGTGCGTCGGTCGCCCAGTACGCCGGCTACACGCTTACCCAGGGCGGCACCACGCTGCCCGGCGGCGGAGAAGGCACCTGACGCGTTCCTCCGCGTGACGACAGGCCCCGGCTGACAGGCCGGGGCCTGTCCGCGCGTCCGGCAGCCTTAGGCTGGCCCGCGGCCGTTCCACAGGGAGGTGCGCGGTGCAGGTCTGGCACGGTCTCGACGAGGTCGAGCGGCAGGGTGGCGTCGCGTCGCCGCCGGGGCCTGTCGTGACCATCGGCAACTTCGACGGCGTGCACCGCGGGCACCAGCAGGTCGTCGCGGGAGTCGTCGCGCGGGCCGCCGAGATCGCCGCGGTTCCCGTCGTCACGACGTTCGACCCGCACCCGATGTCGGTGATCCACCCGGACTCCGCGCCGCTGCGGCTGACCGACCTGGACCGACGCCTCGACCTGCTCGACCATCTCGGGGTGGGCGCGACCCTGGTCCTGCCGTTCACCCGTGAGCTCTCGCTGTGGGAGCCCAGCCGGTTCGTCGACGACGTGCTCGTCGAGGCGCTGCACGCCGTCGAGGTGCACGTGGGTGAGAACTTCCGCTACGGCCACCGGGCCGCCGGAAACGTCGAGACCCTGCGCGTCGACGGCGAGCGACACGGCTTCGCGGTGCGTGCCCTGCCGCTCGCCGGCGACACCGCCCGGTGGTCGTCGACGTACGTCCGGCAGTGCCTCGCCGAGGGCGACGTCGTGGCCGCCGCGGCCGCGTTGGGCCGGCCGCACCGCGTCGTGGGGCCGGTCGTGGAGGGCGACAAGCGGGGCCGGGAGCTCGGTTACCCGACGGCCAACCTCGCGCTGGACGCCGACGTCGCCGTGCCCGCCGACGGCGTCTACGCCGGCTGGCTGGTCCGGGCCGACGGCACGACGCTGCCCGCCGCGGTCTCCGTCGGCACCAACCCCACCTTCGGCGGCACCGTTCGCCGGGTGGAGGCGTACGTGCTCGACCGGGACGACCTCGAGCTCTACGGCGAGCGGGTCGGCGTCGAGTTCGTGCAACGGCTGCGCGAGACCATCGCCTACGCCGGCGTGGAGCCGCTCGTGGCGCAGATGGGCCTGGACGTCGTGCATGCGCGGCGCATCACCGAGGCCCCGTGACGACAGGCGGTCGAGGGAGCCGGGACACGCGGGAGGACGTCCGGGCGACCGAGCGCTGGTTCCTCGACCACGGGCTGCCGTTCTTCGTCGAGGGGCGCAGCATCACCCTCGACGACCTGGTGCGCGGTCGCTCGCTCGTCGTCCTCGTGCTGGCGTGGTTCGGCTCCCTGCTGCTCGCGGTGCCCGGGGGACAGGACTGGGGCCCCCGGCTGGTCTACGCCGGCCTCGGCGTCCTGGCGCTCGTCCTCGTGTGGGCGGTGGCCAACCTGGCCCGCCGGCAGCGGGCGCTCGAGCGCCCGAGCCGGGTCGGCCTGGTCGAGGTCGCGGTGTTCACTCTCGCGCCGGCGGCGGCCGTCGGCGCCCTTCGGCGGGACGCCGACCTGGTGCTGACGGTGCTGCTGGCGGACGTGACGGTGCTGGTCGTCGTCGCGGCAGTCGAGGTGCTCGACGCCGGGCCCATCGCGCGGTGGGCGCTGCTGCGCAGCTTCCGCGAGGTGTCCTCGCTGTTCCGCCTGGTGACCCGCGCGCTGCCGATGCTCCTGCTGTTCACGACGTTCCTGTTCATCAACACCGAGGTGTGGCAGGTCGCGTCCTCGCTGTCGACACCCGTGCTCTGGCTGGCCGTGGCGTTCTTCGGGGCGCTGGCGGTGGGCTTCCTGGTGGCCCGGCTGCCCGAGGAGGTGGCGGCGGTCAACGACGACCTCGACCCCGACGCGGTGCGCAGGGCGGTCGCCGGCAGCCCCCTCGAGGACTGCGTCGGCGACGTCGAGGACGACGTGCGTGCCGAGCCGCTTGCACGCAAGCAGCGCGTCAACCTGCTGCTGGTCCTGCTCATCACCCAGATGTCTCAGGTGCTGCTGCTGTCGCTCGCGGTGTGGGTCTTCTTCCTGTCATTCGGGGCGGTCGCGATCGAGGACTCGGTCATCTCCAGCTGGGTCGGTGACGCCGCGCCGCACCAAGTCCCGGGCCTGCGCTTTCTGTCCCAGGAGCTGCTGCAGGTGAGCATCTTCCTGGCCGCGTTCTCCGGGCTCTACTTCACGGTCTACGCCGTGACCGATGCGACGTACCGAGACCAGTTCTTCCACGAGATCACCGACGACCTTGAGCGCGCGGTCGGGGTCCGGGCGGCCTACCTCGCCCTGCGACGCGCGGCGACGTCGTCAGCACCTTAGGGTCGGTCGCCATGGAGCATCGAACCCTGGGCGGCAGCGGCGCCGCCGTGTCGACGTACGCCCTGGGAACCATGACGTTCGGCGTCGAGACCGACGAGGCGGCCGGCCACGACCAGCTCGATGTCTTCGTCGAGGCGGGCGGCACCTTGGTCGATACCGCTGACGTCTACGGCGGCGACGACCCCGGGGCCAGCGAGGAGATCGTCGGCCGCTGGTTCGACGACCGGCCCTCCGACGTCACCGACCGGGTCGTGCTGGCGACCAAGGCGCGCTTCGCCACGGGCACCGACCGCAACGACGTCGGGTTGTCTCGCCGGCACCTGGACCGTGCCCTCGAGGCCTCGTTGCGCCGGCTGCGGGTGGAGGCCGTGGACCTCTACCAGGTGCACGCCTTCGACCCCGTGACGCCGCTCGAGGAGACGCTGCGCTTCATGGACGACGCGGTCCGCGCCGGGAAGGTGCGCTACGTCGGGCTGTCGAACTTCGCAGGCTGGCAGATCCAGCGCGCGGTCGACCTCGCCGACCGGCGCGGCTGGGCGGCCCCGGTCACCCACCAGCCGCAGTACAACCTGCTCGCCCGCGAGGTGGAGTGGGAGATCGTCCCGGCCTGCCGGGCCAACGGCCTGGGCCTGCTCCCGTGGTCGCCGCTCGGCGGTGGCTGGTTGACCGGCAAGTACACCCGCGACCAGCGGCCGACCGGAGGGACGCGCCTCGGCGAGAACCCGGAGCGAGGTGTGGAGGCCTACGACCCGCGCGCCGCCAGCGCGCGGACCTGGGCGGTCGTCGACGCCTTGCAGTCGGTGGCCGAGGGCCGAGGGGTGCCCATGGGGCAGGTGGCGCTGGCCTGGCTGCACGACCGCCCGGCAGTCACCTCGGTGATCCTCGGCGCCCGGACCACCGACCAGCTGCGCGACAACCTCGGCGCCGTCGGCCTGCACCTGTCGGCGGAGGAGACGGCCCGCCTGGACGCGGCGAGCGACCCGGCGCCGGCCGCGTACCCCTACGGCGCGACCGGCCGCGAGCAGGGCTCCCGGACCGTCTGACCCAGGTTGACCGGGCCTGACCTGCGGAGATCCGTTCACCGAGCCGGTCCGGCGCGATTCGGTCCCCGGGCCGACCGGCTGGTAGCCTCGCCTACTGCCGTGCGCGTCACGGCGTGAGCCCTTTCGATCCGCCCGTGACTCAGACCGCGCGGAGCTCACTGCAGCACACCACCGAGGAGAGCCTGTGTCGCTGGACACCGCCACCAAAAAGCAGATTATCGCCGAGCACGGCAGCGCCGAGACGGACACCGGCTCGCCCGAGGTCCAGGTGGCGATGCTCTCGCGCCGCATCGCCGACCTCACCGAGCACCTCAAGGAGCACAAGCACGACCACCACTCGCGTCGTGGCCTCCTGCTGCTCGTGGGCCGGCGCCGCCGGCTGCTCAACTACCTGGCCAAGAAGGACATCAACCGCTACCGCGCGTTGATCGAGAAGCTCGGCCTCCGCCGCTAGTCCCACTCACCGTGAGGAGCGGTTCGCCCAGGCGTTCCGGTCCTCGGTAGTGGCCCGCGGACCGCTGGGCGACCTGCGTTCTGGCAGTCCGAAGGCTTCCATCGAAGACCGGCTGTTCGTCGTGTGCGACCTGCTCCTCCGCCAAGGAACAGGAGAGTGACCCGACATGGAGGGTCAGAACGTCCACACCGCCGACGCCGTCATCGACAACGGCTCGTTCGGCAAGCGCACCGTCCGCTTCGAGACCGGGCGCCTCGCCCGCCAGGCCGCCGGCTCGGTCGCGGCCTACCTCGACGACGACACGATGCTGCTCTCGGCCACGACGGCCGGCAAGCACCCCAAGGACCAGCTCGACTTCTTCCCGCTGACGGTCGACGTCGAGGAGCGCATGTACGCCGCCGGGCGCATCCCCGGCTCGTTCTTCCGCCGTGAGGGCCGGCCCTCCGAGGACGCGATCCTCACCTGCCGGCTGATCGACCGCCCGCTGCGCCCGACCTTCGCCAAGGGCCTGCGCAACGAGGTCCAGGTCGTCATCACCGTCATGGCGCTGGACCCCAAGGACATGTACGACGTCGTGGCCATCAACGCCGCGTCGGCCTCGACCCAGCTCTCCGGCCTGCCGTTCTCCGGCCCGGTGGGCGCCACCCGGGTAGCTCTCATTGACGACCAGTGGGTCGCGTTCCCCACCCACGAGCAGCTCGAGTCGGCCGTCTTCGACATGGTGGTGGCCGGCCGCACGGTCAACACCCCGAAAGGGGAAGACGTCGCGATCATGATGGTCGAGGCCGAGGCCACCACAGCTGCCTGGCACCTGATCAAGGACGATGCCAAGACCGCTCCGACCGAGGAGGTCGTCGCCCAGGGCCTCGAGGCCGCGAAGCCGTTCATCAAGGTCCTCTGCGAGGCCCAGCAGCAGCTGGCCTCGGCGGTCAACAAGCCGACGGCCGAGTTCCCGCGCTTCCTCGACTACCAGGACGACGTCCTCGAGGCCGTCAGCAGCCTGGTGGGCGACGACCTGGGCCAGGCGCTGACGATCGCCGCGAAGCAGGAGCGCGAGACCGAGCTCGACCGCCTCAAGGAGTCGGCCAAGGAGAAGCTCGCCGGCCAGTTCGAGGGCCGCGAGAAGGAGATCAGCGCGGCGTACCGCGCCGTCACCAAGAAGCTGGTCCGCCAGCGCATCCTGCGCGACAAGGTGCGCATCGACGGCCGTGGCCTCTCGGACATCCGCACCCTGGCCGCCGAGGTCGAGGTGCTCCCGCGGGTGCACGGCTCGGCGCTCTTCGAGCGAGGCGAGACCCAGATCCTCGGGGTCACGACGCTCAACATGCTCCGCATGGAGCAGATGATCGACACGTTGAACCCCGAGAACCGCAAGCGCTACATGCACAACTACAACTTCCCGCCCTACTCGACCGGTGAGACCGGCCGGGTCGGCTCGCCGAAGCGCCGCGAGATCGGCCACGGCGCACTCGCCGAGCGGGCGATCCTGCCGGTGCTCCCGGCCCGCGAGGAGTTTCCCTACGCCATCCGCCAGGTGTCCGAGGCCCTCGGCTCCAACGGCTCGACGTCCATGGGCTCGGTGTGCGCGTCGACCATGTCGCTCCTCCAAGCCGGCGTGCCGCTGCGCGCCCCCGTGGCCGGCATCGCGATGGGCCTGATCTCCGACACGGTGGATGGTGAGACGGAGTACGCCGCGCTCACCGACATCCTCGGTGCCGAGGACGCCTTCGGCGACATGGATTTCAAGGTCGCCGGCACCCGCGAGTTCGTGACCGCGATCCAGCTCGACACCAAGCTCGACGGCATCCCGGCCTCGGTGCTCGCCTCGGCGCTCACCCAGGCCAAGGAGGCCCGGCTGCACATCCTCGACGTCATGCACGAGGCGATCGACGCCCCGGACGAGATGTCGCCCCACGCGCCGCGGATCATCACCATCAAGATCCCGGTCGACCAGATCGGCGCGGTCATCGGCCCCAAGGGCAAGATGATCAACCAGATCCAGGACGACACCGGTGCCGAGATCAGCATCGAGGACGACGGCACGATCTACATCGGCGCCACCGACGGCCCGAAGGCCGAGGCTGCCCGCACGATGATCAACGGCATCGCCAACCCGACGATGCCCGAGGTCGGCGAGCGCTACCTGGGCACGGTCGTCAAGACCACGACCTTCGGTGCCTTCGTCTCGCTGGTGCCCGGCCGTGACGGCCTGCTGCACATCTCCAAGCTGCGCGCGCTCGCGGGCGGCAAGCGGGTCGACAACGTCGAGGACGTGGTCAAGGTCGGCGACAAGGTGCAGGTCCAGATCGCCGAGATCGACCCGCGGGGCAAGCTCTCGCTGGTGCCGGTCGAGGCCGGCGACACCGCCGACGGCGCGCCCGCGGGCCCGCCGGCCGACGCGTCGGTCGAGGCCTAGCCGCCTTGGGCCGTCAGGCCACCCGCACGCTCGACCGGGGGGACGGTGGTGGCGGACTCGTCCGTCACACCGTCCTGCCCGGCGGGCTGCGGATCGTCACCGAGGCGGTGCCCACCGTCCGGTCGGTGACCGTCGGCGTGTGGGTCGGGGTGGGCTCCCGCGACGAGTCGCCGGCGCTCGCCGGCGCCTCGCACTACCTCGAGCACCTGCTCTTCAAGGGCACCCGGCGCCGGGACGCGCTGGCCATCTCGGCGTCGATCGACGCGGTCGGCGGCGAGATGAACGCGTTCACGTCGAAGGAGTACACCTGCTTCTACGCGCGGGTCCTCGACGCCGACCTGCCGCTCGCCGTCGACGTCGTCTGCGACCTGGTCACCTCGTCGGTGATCCGCGGCTCCGACGTCGACGCAGAGCGGGGCGTGATCCTCGAGGAGATCGCCATGCACGAGGACGACCCGACGGACATGGTGCACGACCAGTTCGCCCAGGTCCTCTTCGGCGACGCGCCGATCGCCCGCCCGGTGCTAGGCACCGTCGAGTCGATCGAGACGATCCGCCGGTCGGCGATCAACGGCTACTACCGCCGCCGCTACCAGCCACAGGACATGGTCGTCGCGGTGGCCGGCAACGTCGACCACGCCAACGTCGTCCGTCTGGTCAAGGCGGCGTTCGCGCAGGCCGGGATGCTCGACGGCGACACGGACCCCACGCAGGCCCGGGCCGGCGGCCGCGCACCGGCGACCCGACCCGGCGACGTCCGGGTCGTGCGCCGGCCCAGCGAGCAGGCAAACGTGGTGCTCGGTGGTGCCGGCATCGCCCGGACCGACGAGCGGCGCTTCGCGCTCGGGGTCCTCAACGCCGCCCTCGGCGGTGGGATGTCCTCCCGGCTGTTCCAGGAGGTCCGCGAGAAGCGCGGCCTTGCCTACAGCGTCTACAGCTACCACGCGCAGTACGCCGACACGGGGCTCTTCGGGGTCTACGCCGGGTGTGTCCCGCGCAAGGTCGACGAGGTCCTGGCGATCTGCCGTGACGAGGTCGACAAGGTGGCCGCGGCTGGCATCACCCTCGAGGAGCTCGACCGCGGCAAGGGCCAGCTGCGCGGCTCGCTGGTGCTCGGGCTCGAGGACACCGGGTCCCGGATGAGCCGCATCGGCAAGGCCGAGCTGGTCTACGGCGAGCTGCTGTCCGTCGACGACGTACTGGCCCGGATCGAGGCGGTGACGCTGGACGACGTGGCCGCGGTCGCCTCCGACCTGCTCGCGGTGCGGCCGACGCTGGCCGTCGTGGGTCCCTTCGACGAGGACCGCGACTTCACCTCGGCGGTGGCCTAGTCCATGGCCACCCAGGTGGGCGTGCTCGGGGCGTACGGCCGGATGGGTGCTGCTGCGACCGCCGCCGTCGAGGCGGCCGAGGACCTCGACCTGGTCGCGCGCCTCGGCTCCGGCGACGAGCGCAGCGCGCTCACCGACGCGGGGGCGCGGGTGGCGGTCGACCTCACCCGGCCGGACGTGGTGATGGACAACGTCCGGTTCTGCGTCGAGCACGGGATCCACGTCGTGGTGGGCACCAGCGGCATGTCGCCGGACCGGCTGGCCGAGGTCGAGTCCTGGCTGGCCGGGGCGCCGGAAGTGGGCGTCGTGGTGGCGCCGAACTTCGCCGTCGGCGCGGTGCTGATGATGCGCTTCGCGGCCCAGGCCGCGCCGTGGTTCGAGTCGGTCGAGGTCGTCGAGCTGCACCACCCGGACAAGGGCGACGCGCCCAGCGGCACCGCACGCCGGACGGCCGAGCTGGTCGCCGCCGCGCGCCGGAAGGCCGGTCTCGGCCCGGTGCCGGACGCGACCACGAGCGACCCCGACGGCGCTCGCGGGGCGGACGTCGACGGTGTGCACGTGCACGCGGTGCGTGCCCGGGGGTTGGTGGCCAGCCAGGAGGTGCTGCTCGGCGGTCCGGGGGAGACCCTCACCCTCCGGCACGACTCCACCGACCGTTCGTCGTTCATGCCTGGCGTCCTGCTCGCGGTGCGCCAGGTCGCGTCGCGCCCCGGCCTGACCGTCGGCCTCGAGCACCTGATGGGCCTCTGAAGGCCGGTCCAGGGCGATGGACCCGGGCCGCCCGGTAGTGATGCTCCTAGGGCCGTCAAGCCAACATTTGCTGGGGTAGGTCGGCGTAGAGCTCGCGGGCGATGTAGCGCTTGAGGCAGCGCATGACTTCTCGCTTGGACAGGCCCTGCTGGGTGCGTCGCGTGACGTAGGCGCG
>DATHAP010000160.1 GCA_035489715.1 Actinomycetes bacterium | reverse complement strand
GAGGCAGGGGTTAGCCGTCCGTGGGTCGAATTAGGCCGGTCTCGTAGGCGATGGCGACCAGCTGGGCGCGATCGCGGGCACCGAGCTTGGTCAGGACCCGGCTGACGTGCGTCTTCGTGGTGGCGGGGCTGAGGAAGAGTCGGCCGGAGATCTCGCTGTTGGACAGACCCTCTGCGACGAGCACGAGCACCTCGGTCTCCCGCGGAGTCAGGTCGGCCAGCCGGTTGCTGGCTCGACCTGGCACCGGCCGCCGGGCGATCTCGTCGAGCAGCCGCCGGGTCACCGCCGGCGCCACGACCGCCTCGCCGGCTGCGCAGGCACGGATCGCTTCGTGCAAGGCCTCGGGCGTGACGTCCTTGAGCAGGAAGCCGCTCGCGCCCGCGCGGACGGCGGCGTAGACGTTCTCGTCCTCGTCGAAGGTCGTCAGCACCACGACGCACACCGACCGGGTAGCAGTGTCCGCACAGATCTGTCGAGTCGCCTCGATGCCGTCCATCTCGGGCATGCGGACGTCCATCAGCAGGACGTCCGGGAGCTCGCGCCGGGCGAGTGCCACCGCCTGGATGCCGGTCGATGCCTCGCCCACGACCTCCATGTCGCCGACCAGACCGAGCTGCGCGCGCAGGCCGTCGCGCACCAGGGCCTGGTCGTCGGCGACGCCCACGCGAATCATCGGCGCGCCCTTCCTCCGGTCGTCGGCAGCACAGCTCGGACCCGCCAGCCCGCACCGGTGGCCGGGCCAGCCTCCAGGGTGCCGCCTAGCGCCTCGACGCGCTCGCGCATGCCGGCGATCCCGTGCCCGCCACGCAGGGCCATGCCACCGATCGATGACCCGGCACCGTCGTCGACGACCTCGAGCGACAAGGTGCCGACGGAGCCGTCGAGCGTTACCGTGACCCTGCATGGCGATGCATGACGCCGTGCGTTGGTCAGCGCCTCCTGGACGACCCGGTAGGCCACCTCGCCCACGGCATCCGGCACCGCGTCGAGTTCACCTCTGCGGTCCAGGCGCACGGCAAGGTCCTCGCCGCCTGCGCGGCGGACCAGGTCGTCGAGGGAGTCCAGCCCGGGCGAGTCGACGTCGCGGAGGGCACCGAGCACGGTGCGCACCTCGGCCAGCGAGGAGCGACTGGCCTCCTCGATGCGCGCCAGCGCGTCCCTGGCGACCTCCGGTCGGTCGGAGTCGAGAGCCAGCCGCCCGGTGCTCGACTGCACGGCGATGCCGCCGAGGCTGTGGCCGAGCAAGTCGTGCAGGTCGCGGGCGATGCGCAGGCGCTCCTGCACCGCGGCATTCTCCGCGACGGCGGCGATCCGGGCCCGTCGCTCCCGCACCAGCTGGGCCGTCACAGCCACCGCGACCGTGACCAGCGACGGCACCACCCACTCGTCGGTCCGGCCGAAGCCGCCGAGATAGCCGGCCAGCACACCTGCCAGCACGCCGGCCACGGCAGCGGCGGTCGTGCGGCTGTCCCGGCGCAAGGCCAGGGATCCCAGAGCGACCCACGCGCCGTAAGGCGGCACCGGCTCGAGAAGCAAGGCCTGGGCCACGAAGGCCGACGTGACGACAGAGAGCACCGTCTCGGGCGCCGATCGGCGCCAGGCGATGGGCACGCCCTGAGCCAGCGCGAGGACGAGCCCCGCGACGGCGATCGTGGCGGACGGGTCGTCGCGGGGTGGACCGGTCCGCGGGCCCAGGACCTCGAGCACGGTGACGACCGTCGCGACGGCCATGTCACGACGGTCCGGGCGCCTCCAGGAAGTCATGGCGAGGCGACCGTAGTGCCGGTACGCCGGGCGACGTAGGCCCGCTACCGTGTTGGCTCGATGGACCACCCCATGCCCGACCAGCCCACGCTGTCACCGGTACCCGAGCGGCCGCGGGCTCCTGCCACCGCGTCCGCCCGGGTCGTGCCCGCGGCGCTGTCCGGGCCGACCCGCTGGACGGAGCCGGTGTTCATCCTCGGCTGCCCCCGGTCCGGCACCACACTGCTGACGCTGATGCTCTCGTCGCACCCGCGGCTGGCCATCCCGCCCGAGACCCGCTTCCTGGTGCCGATCTGGCGCCAGCGGCTGAGGTTCGGCGACCTGCGCGACGACGACAACCGGGCCCGGCTGGCCGCCGAGATCGTGGCGCGCAAGGGCCGCAAGTTCAACCACCTGAGGGTCGACCGTGAGCAGGTCCGCCAGGCCGTCATCGACGGCGACCCCACGATCGGGTCGGCGTTCGGCGCGGTCTACCGGACCTACGCCCAGAAGCACGGGAAGCCGCGCTGGGGCGACAAGCAGCCGACCTACTTCCGCAACATCGACATGCTGCGCACGATGTGGCCGGAGGCGCAGTTCGTCCACCTGGTCCGCGACGGCCGCGACTGCGTGGCCTCACTCAAGCGGATGAAGTGGTTCACCCGCGGCCACATCGCGGCCACCGCGATCTGGGTCCACTCGATCGACTGCGGCACCCGCGCCGCGCGACGGCTGCCGGACCGGTCGTTCGTGGAGGTGCGGTACGAGGACCTGGTGCAGGACTACCCGACCGTGCTGCGCGGCCTGTGCGACTTCCTCGGCGAGGAGTTCAGCGAGGACATGCTGCGGCCGCAGAAGCTGGCCAAGCAGCTGCCCCGGCGGCAGCGCAAGAAGTGGCACTGGCGCACGGCCACCTACATCGGCCCCCGTCGGGTCGGCACCTACGGGGAGCTGCTCACCGACCGGGAGCTGGCGCTGGTCGAACGGGTCGCCGGCTCTCGGCTGCGCGCCCACGGCTACGAGGTGCCCGAGCAGGTGGGGCACGTGCCGGCGACCGACCTGGCCCGCTACCGGCTGGCGATCACCTCGCTGCGGCTGCGCACCTGGGTGCTGGCCACCGCAGACCGGTTGTCGGCGAAGCTGCGCGGCCCGGTCGTCGACCGCGGGTGAGCCGTCGCTGAGCCGTCGCTGAGCCGTCGCTGAGCCGTCTCCTGGGACCGCGGCAGGGACCGCGCCGGGGCGTCTCAGCGGGCCGTGACCTCGTCGATGCGGCTCACGGTGCCGGCCACGTCGGCGTCGCGGGTGGCCCGGCGCCGGTGCAGCGCGCTCTCGGGGACGGGGCCGGCGGCCTTCTCCACCGTCTCGTCCGCGGCGAGGGGACGGCGTGCAGCACGTCGCATGACCTGGACCCGGCGCATCGGGGACCTCCAGTCTTCCCCGTGACGAGACCCGTGGTGGGCCGGTTGTACCTCGTCCCGGGACAGGGCAAACACGACACCAAGGACGTCCCGGGTGACGACCAGGTTCACCGCACCGACGCTCGAGTTCCGGTGCCGGTCAGGGCGCGGGCTGCTCGTCCAGCGCGGTGATGCCGGTGATGCGGTGCACCGCGAAGGTGCGCACCGCTCCACGCAGGTGGTCGTACGCGCTCACCTGGCCCCCTTCGACCGCCAGCGGCTCGACCACCCGACGGCTGCCGCGGCCCTCGGCGTCGACGTAGCCGATGAGCAGCGACTCGCCGGACGCCGCAGCGGCGGTCAGCATCGCCAGCACGTCGGCGGCCGGGCGGCTGACCAGCGACGACCCGGCGCCCGTGCTGACCTCGCCGACCCGCGCCACCCGCTCGCCGGCGCGCAGGGCCCGGACCGCGGCGGTGAGCAGCGCCGGCTGCGGCTGCGGTGCGGACAGCACGACGCGGGCGGCCGGGCGGCGTGACCCGCCGGCCGCGCGGCGGGCCTCCGGCCGGCGCACGACGAGCTCACCGTCGGGCGACTCGGCCGCCGGGGCGTAGCCGATCTCGCGCAGCCGGCTCAGGACGACGTCGGGCGGCGCCTGGGCCGACAGCACGGTCGGCGCCAGGCGGCGCAGCCGCAGCGCCGCGCACCGGCGGTCACCGAGGAGCTCGCCGAGCGTCGCCTCGTCGTCGCACCGCACGAACGACGCCGCTGCCCCGACCCGGACCCGGCCGTGCCGCCGCGCGACATCCTCGACCAGGTAGGTCAGCGGCTGCGGCACCGGCGTCCGGGAGTGCCGGCCCAGCAGCTCGAGCACGTCGCCCGCCGTCCACCCCGCGTCGAACGCCCGTCGCACGCTGCCGGCCGAGAACCGGTAGACCGTCGCGCCGCCGGTCGACTCGACGTCCGACACCAGACGGAGGGCACGGGCCAGCTCGCCCTCGAGCGGGCCGGGCGCCACGGCGGTCAGGTCGGCCTGCAGCAGCACGTGGTCCAGCGGCGGCGGCAGCGCGGCCGACAGCGCGGCGGTCGCCGCCGGGCGGTCACCCGTCGCGAACGCCCGGCCGGCCTCCGACAGGGCGCCGCCGGCCGACAGCCCGAGCAGGTCGGCCTCGCGCACGGTCCAGCCCACCAGGTCGTCCTGCAGCCGCCCGCCGCGCCGGGGCGCCCGCCAGCGCAGCCGGTCGGTGACCGAACCGACCGTGCTGACCTGGCCGGCCGGCACCGAGGCGAGCTCGGCCAGGACCGCCGACCGCACCAGCGGCGCCAGGGTGCGGTCCAGCTCCGGACCGAGCGGGGCCAGCGGCTTGCCGGCCCGGTCCTTGGTCGTGGCGTCGACGGCCAGGCCGGGCACCCGGGTGGTGTCGCGCCACGCCTCGGCGAGCACCAGCCACCGGACCGCCGGCGGCGTGTCGAGCCAGTCGTCGAAGCCTGCCGTCGGCAGCCACACCTCGTCCTCGCCGTCGTCGCCGGCCGCGAGCAGGCCCGCGGCGTGGGCGACCTCGAGCAGCACGACCAGCGTGGGCTCGTCCACGTCGAGCGCCGACGCGGTGCGGGCCCGGTCGCGCACCCCGGTGCCACCAGCGCGCAGCACCCGGGGCGGGTCGCTGGCCCAGAGGTCGAGCAGGTCCTCGACCTGGCGCAGCACGGTCGCGGCAGCGCCGGCCGCGCCACGCTCGCCCCGGGCCGCGTCGGCAGGCGTGGTGGCGAGGGGCGGCTCCGTGGGCTGCACCTCGCGGTGCACCTGGCCTCCGCGCAGGTGCAGCGCGACCTCGCGGGGCAGCACGACGGTCCGGGCGTCGGTCGCGACCAGCAGCCCGTGGGCGAGCAGCCAGTCGACCGGGCTGGTGGCCGTCGTCGCGTCGACGTCGCGGTGCGCGCCCTCGAGCCGCCCGGTCGGGGGCCCCCACACCATCCGCTCCAGCGCCTCGCTCGCGGCCGGTGCCTGCTCGTGCGTCCGGTCCAGCAGGCCGGTCAGCTGGTCGGGGTCGCCGAGCAGGCCGGCGACCGAGGCCACCAGCTGCATCGGGTCGCCGCTCGCGGGCAGCCCCAGGTCGGTCGCCAGCGCCGCCAGCCGCCGCGGCCCGTACGCGAGCAGCGCCTGGTCGGCCGGTGGGCCGAGACCAGCCGGCGTCCCCACGACCTCGAGCACGGTCCTCGGCACCAGCAGCCCGCCGTCCTCGTCACGGAAGACCAGCGCCTGCCGGTGCAGGGTCGCCAGCGCACGCGTCGGGTCGGCTCCGAGCGCCGCCTCGACGTCGGCGTCGGTCGACGGCTCGGGCAACACCGCGACCACGTCGAGCACCTGCAGGGTGAAGCGGTCCAGCTGGTCCAGGGCGCGCTGGACGGACGGCCTAGTGGTGGCGCGCGCCGCGAGGGACCCGAGGTCGGTCGGCACCGGCGCGAGGAGGTCCGGCCGGTCGGCGAGCAGCGCTGCGAGCGACTCGTCGTCGCGCGACCGCAGGTCGCCCGCGAGCGTCGGGCGGCCGCTCAGGCCGGGGGTGGGCATCCGCACAACGGTACGCCGCGCCGGCCCCACTGGCCGGGGCGTCTAGCCTCACGCCGGTGAGCAGCGACCGCCCGGTCTTCGTGGTCGGGTGCCCCCGGTCGGGCACCACGCTGCTCTCGCTGATGATCCACGCGCACCCGCGGCTGGCGATGCCGCCCGAGACCCGGTTCCTCACCCGCCTGTGGCGCAAGCGGGCGACCTTCGGTGACCTGACGACGCGCAAGCAGCGCCGCCGGCTGGCGCGGTCCTGCACCCGCGGGTCCCGGCTGGCCCACCTCGGTCTGGACCGGGTGACCACCCGGCGGGCGATCCTGGCCGCGCCGGCGACGCTGGGATCGGCCTTCGGCACGGTCTTCGCCGAGTTCGCCCGCACCCAGGGCAAGGCGCGGTGGGGCGACAAGCGCCCCCTCTACTACCAGGAGGTCGACGTCCTCCTGCGGCTCTTCCCGGACGCGCAGATCGTGCACTGCGTCCGCGACCCGCGGGCCACCGTCGCCTCGCTCAAGCGGATGCCGTGGTGGCCCTTCGACAGCATCGGCGCGATGGCCACCTGGTCGCACGCCGAGTGCTGCCTGCGACGCAACCGCCGCCGGCTGCCGGCCGACGCCTACCACGTCGTCCGCTACGAGTCGCTCGTCGCCGACCCGCGCCGTGAGCTCACCGACCTGTGCGAGTTCCTCGAGGAGGACTTCGACGACGCCATGCTCGAGCCGGCCCGGGTCCGCCACGTCGTGCCCGAGTCGAAGACGTGGCACGCCAACCTGGGCTCCGACGTGTCGACGGCGCGGGTCGAGGCGTGGCGCTCCCAGCTCGAGCCGTGGGAGATCGGCCTGATCGAGCTGGTCCTGCGTCGCAAGATGGCCCGGTGGGGCTACCGGCCCAGCGGTGCCGGCCGCGTCCCCGGCCCGGTGCGCCTCGGCAGGTACGTCGCAGCGGCCCTCGCCCGGCACGTCTCGACACGGCGGCGCTGGGCCGAGGAGGACCGGGACGCGGCCCGGTCCACCCAGCCGGTCGCGGCCCGGCTCACGACGAGGCAGCAGGAGCTGGCGCGCCGGCCGTGAGCCCCTCGGTGGCGCCGAGCTCGGCCGCGTCGACGTGCAGCCCGTTGGCCGCGGGCGGCAGCACGGGCTCCATGCGCAGCGCGAGCACCCCGAAGGCCGCCGACCCGAGCAGCAGCGTGAGGACGTACGTCACGGGCATGTCGTGGCCGATGAGGAAGCCGGCCGACGTGGGGGCGGCGACCGCCGCCACCTGGAAGGCCAGCGAGCCCGCCGCGTTGTAGCGCCCACGCAGGTGCTCGGAGGCCAGGTCGTTGGTGATGGCCGGCGCGACCGGGGAGAGCAGCGTCTCACCCAGGGCGAAGACACCGATCGACACCACGACGAGGACGGCGGCCGCGGTGGTGCCGGGCACCGTGCCGGCCAGCCCCATGACCAGCCAGGCCACCGCCCAGACGATCGCCAAAAGGCCGAGCACCCGGGTCCGTCGGCGTCCGTCGATCGCCTTGAGCACGACCAGCTGCAGCAGCACGATCACCGCGGTGTTGACGGCGAAGGCGATGCCGATCGTGCGGGTCGACACCTCGGCGACCACCCGGCTGTACGCCGTCCAGCCGGCCTCGAGCTGCCCGTAGCCGACGAACGCCGAGAAGAAGACCACGGCCAGCAGCCGGCGGAACACCGGGTCGCCCAGCACCTCGCGGTAGGACCCGCCGTCCGCCGCGTGGTCGGGCACCGCGACCGGGCCGCCGACGTGGCGCAGGGGCCAGGACAGCACGAGCAACGGCCCCAGGAAGCTGACCGCGTCGAGCACATAGACCGTCGTGAACGTCGAGGGATCGTCGACGGACACGTAGAGGGCACCGATGACTCCGCCGATGCCGATGCCCGCGTTGAGCAGCGTGAACGAGACGCCGAAGAACCTTGCGCGCTGCTCGCTGGGCAGCACCGCGGCGACCAGCGACTGGTTGGCCGGCCAGAACGCGGCGTGGCCGACACCGGTCAGCACCATCGCCAGGGCGGCCACGCCGACCCCCTCCGCCCCCGCCAGGGCCAGCGCACCCAGGCCCGAGCAGACCACCGCGGCGATCTGCACCCGTCGCGGGCCGAGGCGGTCGATCAGGATGCCGATCGGCCCGACCAGCACGAGCGCCACGACGGCGGGCAGCGCGGCCAGCACGCCGACGGTCGGCAGCGAGATGTCGCGGACCTCGTGCAGGTAGATCACGAGGAACGGCAGCACCAGCCCGACGCCGAGCGCGTCGATCGCGACGCCGACCAGCATCAGCCTCGCGTTGCGCGGCATCGGCGGGCGGGTGCTCTGCGCAGGCATCCGGCAAGCCTTCCACCGCCGGCCGACAGTCTCAGCCGAGTTTGGCGGGGCGCGGCAGGCGCCGGTCGGTCGGTCGGTGCATGCCCGACGTCCCGCCGGGGTAGCGGAAGAACACCTGCTACCGGAGGTCCACCATGACCACTGCGATCATCGTCATCATCCTGCTGGTTCTCGCCGCCGTCGCCGTCGCCGTCTGGATGCGTGCCCAGCAGGCGAAGCGACGAGAGGGGCTCCAGGACCGCTTCGGACCCGAGTACGACCGCGCCGTCGACGAGCACGGCGACCGCAAGGCGGCCGAGCAGCAGCTGGCCGACACGGCCTCCCGCCGCGACAGCATCGAGGTGCGACCCCTGGACCCGGCCGAGCGGGAGCGCTACGGCGCCGAGTGGACCCGGGTGCAGGCGGACTTCGTGGACTCGCCCACGGCGGCCACCCGGGAGGCCGACCGCCTCGTCCAGTCCGTGATGCGCGACCGCGGTTACCCGGTCGACGACTTCGACACCCGGTCGCAGATGCTGGCCGCGGACCACCCCGAGGTGGTCGAGCACTACCGCGCCGCGCACTCCGTCGGCAGCCGGCAGGACCCGGTCGACACCGAGGACCTGCGCCAGGCGTTCGTGCACTACCGGGCGCTGTTCGAGCTGCTCCTCGACGACGGCGCTGACCGCCGCGACGAGGGCATGCCGGCCGACCGCACCATCGCGACCGACCAGCCGAGGGCGGAGGAGACCGGTCGCGACAGCGTCGACCTGCGCGAGGAGCAGCCGCGACGTACCACCTGATCATGGTGATGGGGGTGCCACCCGGCCGCATACGCTGACCGGGTGTCGCGCCCGTCCCCTCACGTCGCCCCGCCGCTGGTCGTCGGGTTCGACCTCGACATGACCCTGATCGACTCGCGGCCGGGGATCGCGGTGGCGCTCGACGCCCTCTCGGCCGAGACCGGCGTGCACATCGACAGCGCGGCGGCCGTGAGCCGGCTCGGACCGCCGCTGGACGAGGAGCTCGCCTACTGGTTCCCGGCCGACCAGGTGGCCCCGATGGCCGACCGGTTCCGCGCGCTCTACCCCGACCTGGCGATCACGCCGACCGAGTTGCTGGGCGGCGCGCGCGAGGCTGTCGCCGCCGTGCACCGACACGGCGGCCGGGTCGTCGTGGTGACCGCGAAGTACGAGCCCAACGCCCGACTGCACCTCGAGCACCTCGGCATCGAGGCGGACGAGGTGGTCGGGTGGCGGTGGGGACCGGCCAAGGGCGAGGCGCTGCGCGAGCACGGTGCGACGGTCTATGTCGGCGACCACGTGGCCGACGTCGCCGGCGCCCGCGCGTCCGATGCGCTCAGCGTCGGGGTCGCTACCGGCCCGGTGAGCGCCGACGAGCTGCGCGCGGCCGGCGCCGACGTGGTCCTGGAGGACCTGCACGGCTTCGCGGAGTGGCTCGACGAGCACGTCCTCGAGCTGCGGCTGGCGGCCCTCGACGAGCGGTTGCGCGAGCTGGGCTCGGTGCTCGTCGCGTTCTCCGGCGGTGCGGACTCGGCGCTGCTGCTCGCTGCGGCCGTACGCAGCCTGGGTGCTGACGACGTCGCTGCTGCCACCGCCGTCAGCGCCAGCCTGCCCGGCCACGAGCTCGACGCGGCGGCCGCGTTCAGCGCGGACCTCGGCGTGCGCCACCTGCGGCCGACCACCCGCGAGATGGACCGCGACGGCTACCGCGCCAACGACGGCGACCGCTGCTACTTCTGCAAGGCCGAGCTGCTCGACGTCCTCGGCCCGCTGGCCGCCGAGCACGGTCTGGCCCATGTCGCGACCGGCACCAATGCCGACGACGCCGTCGCCGGCTTCCGGCCGGGCATCCGGGCCGCAGCGGAGCGGGCGGCGGTCACGCCGCTGCTGGACGCCGGGCTGACCAAGGCCCAGGTGCGCGAGGCCAGTCGTCGCTGGGGGCTGCCCACCTGGGACAAGCCGGCGGCCGCCTGCCTGTCCAGCCGGGTCGCCTACGGCATCGAGATCACCCCGGCCCGGCTGGTGCGGGTCGACCGCGCCGAGGCGGCGGCGCGCGAGGCGCTGGCCACCGCCGGCCTGCCGGTGCGTGACCTGCGGGTCCGCGACCTCGGCGACTCCGCCCGGCTGGAGGTCGACGCCGGGCTGGTCGAGTCCGTCGCCGCCGAGGGCGGGGTCGCTGCGGCCGTCCTGGCCGCCGGGTTCGAGGCCGTGTCGGTCGAGCCGTTCCGTTCTGGGTCGATGAACGACCTGCTGGCCGACCCCGAGCCCTACCGCTGAGCAACTGTCTCGCAGCGGGGCTCCCCGCCGGTTAGGCTGGACGACCCGCGTCGGCGACGTACGTCGGACGTGTCCCCCACCCGCACAGACAGATCAGAGGTCCTCCCGTGCCGACCGGCAAGGTGAAGTGGTACGACGCCGAGAAGGGCTTCGGCTTCCTTTCCCGCGACGACGGCGGTGACGTCTTCGTCCACCAGTCCGCGCTGCCCGCCGGTGTCCCGGCGCTCAAGCCGGGCAGCCGGGTCGAGTTCGGCATCGTCGACGGCAAGCGCGGCGAGCAGGCGCTCACCGTCACCGTGCTGGACCCGATCCCCTCGGTGACCGCGAGCAGCCGCAAGCCGGTCGACGACATGGCGGTCATCGTCGAGGACCTGATCAAGCTGCTCGACGGGGTCGGCAACGGCCTGCGCCGCGGCCGCTACCCGGACCGGCAGGTGGCCCGCAAGACCGCCGCCGTGCTGCGCGCGGTCGCGGACGACATCGAGGCCTAGCCGGCGGTGGCACTCCACTTCCTGCACGTCGGCAAGACCGGAGGGTCGGCGCTCAAGTACGCCCTGCGGGACGCCGGCTGGCCCGACACCCCGTACGGCCCGCTGGTGGAGCACCCCCACCGTCGTCGGTGGACCGAGCTGCCGCCGCGGGAGCACGTGTTCTTCTTCGTCCGCGACCCGGTGGACCGCTTCCTCAGCGGCTTCACGGCTCGTCAGCGGCGCGGTGCGCCGCGCTACCACTTCCGCTGGACGGACGCGGAGGCCGAGGCGTTCGCCCGGTTCTCCTCGGCGCAGGAGCTGGCCGTGTCGCTGGAGTCACCTGACCCGGAGACGGCTCACGCTGCCCAGCGTGCGATGCGCCGGATCCGGCACCTGCGGTCCCAGTCATGGACCGTGGGTGGCCCGGCCGACCTGCGTCCCCGGCTCGACCGGGTCGTGTACATCGGCCGGCAGGAGACGCTGGACGCCGACTGGCAGAACCTCCAGCGGATCCTCCAGGTGCCGGACTACATCGAGCTGCCGCGCGACCCGGTGACCGCGAACCGCACCGGGGACTGGTCCAGCGACCAGATCGACGACACAGCCCGCGCGGCACTGCGTCGCTACTACGACAAGGACTACCGGCTGCTCGACCTGTGCGAGGACGTCCGCCGCCGGCGTGGCTGGGTCCAGGGCCGCGGCCTGCTCGGGCGGCTCCGGGCGAACCTACGATGACCGGATGAGACCACCGGCGCGCGGCGGCGCGGCCCCCTGGGCTGCGACCGGCGTCGCGCTGGCCCTCCTGCTCGCCGGCTGCTCAGGCGACGACTCGTCCGACGTGCGGGTCGCCGCTGTCGGCCGCGCGACGGTGACCGAGGTCGTCGAGGCCCCGGCGGTCGTGGCGGCGCGGGCCACCGCGTCGGTGAGCTCCGCGGCCGACGGCGTGGTCGCCGAGCTGCGGGTCCGTGACGGCGCGCAGGTCCGGCGCGGCCAGGTGCTGCTGCGCATCGAGTCGCCCTCGGCCCGGCGCGCATTGCGCCAGGCGCTGCGGGCCGACGCGCAGGCGGCGTCGGCCGGGACGGGCGGGTCGGTCCCGACCCTGGCCGGCACCACGGCGGCCGACGTCACCGCGCAGCGGGCGTTCGACCGGGCACGGGCGGCGGCCGAGCGCATTCCGGACCCGCGGGCCCGGGCCCGGGCGCTCGCCGCGCTGCGGGTCTCGCAGACGCAGTACGACGCGGCCCGCGCCCAGGCCGACCAGGCCGCCGCCCAGCTCGCGGCCGGCATCGGGTCGCTCTCCGACGCGGTGGCCGCCCTCTCGGCCGCCCAGCGGGTGCAGACCCGGGCGGCCGTCGAGGCGGCCCGCCGCACGGTGGCTGCCCTCACCGTCCGCGCACCGATCGCCGGCACGGTGTCCCTCGGCGGCGGTGACGGCGACAGCGCGTCGGGCACCGACGACCTGGTCTCGCAGCTGCCGGAGAGCCTGCAGTCGCAGGCCGGCGCGGCGCTCGGCGGCTCCAGCGGCGGCAGCACGGTCACCTCGACCGTCGCCGAAGGGGCTCCGGTCAGCTCCGGGCAGCAGCTCGTCACGGTGACCGACGCGTCGACCCTGTCGCTCACCGCGCAGGTGGACGAGACCGACGTGCTGCTGGTCGACCCGGGCGTCGTCGCAACGGCGGAGCTCGACGCGGTGCCCGACGCGACCTACGACTCGACGGTCACCGCGATCGACCCGACGCCGACCACGTCGACGCGCGGCGGCGTGAGCTACGTCGTGCGACTCTCCCTCGACCGCGGCACCACCGCGGCCGGTGAGACCGCGCCGGTCCCGCGGCCGGGCATGAGCGCGGTCGTCGACCTGCGGGTGCGCACCGCCAGGGACGTGGTGGCGGTCCCTGCGCCGGCCGTCTTCCGCGACGGGCAGCGGGACGTGGTGTGGGCGGTGACCAACGGCACCGTCCGGCAGCGCCCGGTGCGTCTGGGGGCGCAGGGCGAGAGCCGGATCGAGGTCCTCGAGGGGCTCGAGGAGGGGGAGCGGATCGTGGTGCGCGGCGCCGACCGGGTCCGCGAGGGGCAGCAGGTCCCGTGACCGGCCCCGTCGCGACGCTCGCGGCCGCCGAGGCCGTGGACGTGCGGCGCAGCTACCAGCTCGACGGAGTCTCGGTCGAGGCGCTGCGGGGCGTCAGCCTGCGCGTCGACGAGGGCGAGTACGTCGCCATCGTCGGTCCCTCGGGGTCCGGCAAGTCGACGCTCATGCACCTGCTCGGCTGCCTCGACCGGCCGACCTCGGGCACCCTGCGGGTGGGTGGGCGCGACGTGTCGACCATGTCGGACTCCGAGCTGGCGACCCTGCGCAACCGCACGATCGGCTTCGTGTTCCAGTCCTTCCAGCTGCTCACCCGCACCAGCGCCCTGGACAACGTCTCGCTCCCGCTGGTCTACCGCGGCGTGCGTGGGTCGGCCCGTCGCGACCGGGCGGCAGCCGCCCTCGAGTCGGTCGGTCTCGGGCACCGGCTCGGCCACCGGCCCGGGCAGCTGTCCGGCGGCGAGCAGCAGCGGGTGGCGATCGCGCGGGCGCTGGTCGGCGAGCCGACCCTGCTGCTGGCCGACGAGCCGACCGGCAACCTCGACACCCGCAGCGGCGCCGAGGTGATGGCGGTGCTCGAGCGGCTCAACGCCGAGCGCGGCGTCGCGGTCGTGGTCGTCACCCACGACCTCGAGGTGGCCGCGATGGCCCGACGCCGGGTCGCCCTGCGGGACGGGCTGGTCGAGTCCGACGACGGCGGCGTGTCCCACGCAGGCAGCACGGCGGTGCCGTCGTGAGGACCGGCGAGGCGTTCCGGGTCGCGCTGGACGCGTTGCGCGCCAACCGGCTGCGCAGCGCGCTGACCATGCTGGGCGTCGTCATCGGCGTCGCCGCGGTGGTGATCCTGGTGGCGCTCGGCGCCGGCGCCAAGCAGGAGGTCGAGCAGCAGGTCGAGGGCCTCGGCTCCAACATCATCATCGTGGTGCCGGGCAAGTTCGAGTTCGGCTCCGCGCCGTCGGTGAGCCGGCTGACCCTCGACGACGTCGAGACGCTCGGCCGGGTCGTCGGGGACCGCGACCGGGTCGCGGTGTCGGTCGCGTCGGGCGAGACGGTCGGGGTCGGGCGACGTACGGCCTTCGTCACCGTCAACGGCGTCAACGAGAACGTGCCCAACGTCTTCGACCGGCGGCTGGCCCGCGGCGAGTACATCACCGCCTCCGACGTCGACACCCGCCGCCGCGTCGCCGTGCTCGGCAGCTCGGTCGTGACCAAGGTGTTCGGCGACGTGGACCCGCTGGGCCGCCAGGTGACGATCGCCGGGGTGCGGTTCCGGGTCATCGGCGTCTTCGAGAAGGTCGGGTCGACCTTCGGGGTCGACCGCGACTCCGAGGTGCACATCCCGGTGACCGCCGCGCAACGGCTCTTCGGCGTGGACCGGATCGACGCCCTCGCCGTGAAGGCCCCGACAGCTGACCGGGTCGAGGAGCTGAGGCCGCAGCTGGTGTCGGCGCTGAAGGAGACCTACCAGGGCGAGGAGTTCTCGGCGGTCACGCAGACCCAGATCCTCGGCACCATCGGGCGCATCCTCAGCCTGCTCACCCTCGTGCTCGCCGCCATCGCCGCGATCTCGCTGCTCGTCGGTGGCGTCGGGGTCTCCAACATCATGCTGGTCAGCGTCCGGGAGCGGACCCGCGAGATCGGGCTGCGCAAGGCGCTGGGCGCCAGGCAGCGCGACATCCTGCTGCAGTTCCTCATCGAGGCGGTGCTGCTCTGCGTCGTCGGCGGGCTGATCGGGATCGGGCTCGGCGTCGGCGCCTCGCTGCTGGTGAGCTCGGTGTCGCCGCTCCCCGCGGTCATCGCGTGGTGGTCACCGGTCCTCGCCTTCGGGGTGTCGGCCGCGGTCGGCATCTTCTTCGGTGTCGCACCCGCCCGCCGGGCCGGACGCCTGGACCCGGTGGTCGCCCTCCGCACCGAGTGACCAGGTGGCCCCGGGTAGCGTGACGAGCATGAGCGGGACGGTGCTGGTGCCGTGGGACGAGGCCGTCCTCGGCTACGACCTCGGCCCCGAGCACCCGCTCAACCCGCTGCGGCTCGACCTCACGATGCGGCTGGCCCGCGACCTGGGCGTGCTCGACCTGCCGGCCGTCCGCATGGTGCGGCCCGAGCCGGCGACGGACGACCTGATCGGTCTTGTGCACGACGCGGACTACGTCGCGGCGGTCAAGAAGGCCGGCGCCGACCCGTCGCACCCCGACCTCTCGCACGGCATCGGCAGCGCCGACACCCCGGCGTTCCGGGACATGCACGAGGCCTCGGCACTTGTGGTCGGCGCGACCGTCGAGGCCGCCCGCGCGGTGTGGGCCGGCGAGGTCGAGCACGCGGTCAACGTCGCCGGCGGCCTGCACCACGCGATGCCCGGCGCGGCCAGCGGCTTCTGCGTCTACAACGACCCCGCCGTGGCGATCGCCTGGCTGCTCGAGCAGGGCGCCGAGCGGGTCGCCTACGTCGACGTCGACGTGCACCACGGCGACGGCGTCGAGCGCGCGTTCTGGGACGAGCCGCGGGTGCTGACGGTGTCACTGCACGAGAGCGGGCGCTATCTCTTCCCCGGCACCGGCTTCCCGGACGACGTGGGCGGCCCGGCCGCCGACGGCTCGGCCGTCAACGTCGCGCTGCCGCCCGGCACCATCGACCCCGGCTGGCTGCGCGCCTTCCACGCGGTGGTGCCGCCGCTGCTCGCCGAGTTCCGCCCCCAGGTGCTCGTGACCCAGCACGGCTGCGACAGCCACCTGCTCGACCCGCTGGCCCACCTCGGCCTGACCGTCGACGGCCAGCGCCGGTCGTACCTCGCTCTGCACGACCTCGCGCACGAGCACGCCGGCGGCCGGTGGGTCGCGTGTGGGGGCGGCGGTTACGAGCTCGCCCAAGTGGTGCCGCGAGCCTGGACCCACCTGCTGGCGGTGGCCGCCGGCACGCCGCTGGACCCGGCGACCGACGTGCCGGAGGGATGGCGGGAGTACGTCGTCGAGCGCTACGGCCTGACGCCCCCGCAGCGGATGACCGACGGACGCACGCCCACCTGGGCCGACTGGCACGACGGGTTCGACCCGGCCGACCCGGTGGACCGCGCGGTCCTGGCCACCCAGCGGGCGGTCTTCCCGTCGCACGGCCTCGGCGGGCTGCTCGCACTGTGACGGCACCGGACCGGGCAGCACTGGGCGCCCACCTCGTCGAGTCGCGCATCGCGGGTGACGTGGCGACCTCGCGCGAGGACAACCTGCTGAAGTACGGCTTCCTGGCGGCCGGGGTGTCGAAGGCGATGTTCGGGCTCACCTTCGCCGGGTCGTGGGGGCTCGGCGACATCCTGGCCCTGATGGCCGAGCGGGTGGGGGTGTCGCCGGACGCCGGCTACCTGCGCGGACCGGACCGGATCGACCCGGACCTGACGATCGACGGGCTGGACCGGATGGCCGGCCACCTGCGGTCGGCGGCCCGGCCGGGAGCGCGGGTGGTCGTCGCCACCGGGCACCCGGCGGGCCTGCTCCCGGTGCACCTCGCGGTGGCCGCCGGGCTGCGGCGAGCAGGCACCGAGGTGCTGACGCCGGCGGCCGGCTTCGGCTACGAGACCACCACCCGCGTCGGCCGGGTCACCCGGCGGATCCGCTATGTCGCCGACGTCGCGATGGTCAGCACCCGCGGCGAGCTCAACCACACGCACTCGGCCCGGCCGATGGAGGGCATCCTCGCGGCGCTGCGCGACGAGGGGGTTGACCTGCCGGACCTCGTGGTGGGCGACCACGGCTGGGTGGGGGGTGCCGGCGAGGCCGGCGTCACCTCGGTGGGCTTCGCCGACTCGAACGACCCGGCGCTGTTCGTCGGCGAGAAGGAGGGCAAGGTCGCCGTGGCGGTGCCGCTCGACGACAACGTGCCGCCGCACCTCTACCAGCCGGTCACCGCCTACCTGCTCGCCGCCGCCGGTCTGGACTGACCCCGCGGTGGAGCACCCGGTCGTTGTCGGCCGCGCGACGTACGGTCGGGACATGACCGAGATCGGGCTGCAGGGCTCGCTCTTCGACGGCGGCCGGCCGGCTGTCGACGGGGGCTTCACCGGGCTGCGCCGTCTCGACCTGGACGAGCGGTCCTGGGTCGAGCACGAGCCGGGCTGGCTGGCCGGCTCCGACGAGCTGTTCGCCGAGCTGGTCGCCACCGGTCGGTTCACCCAGCGCACCGTCGAGATGTACGACCGACGGCTGCCCGAGCCACGGCTCACCGCCGGCTGGACCACTGACGCGACGTCGGACGAGCTGCCCGCCGCGTTGCGCGACATCGCCACTGCCCTCTCCGAGCGCTACCGGGTGGCCTTCGACCGGATCTGGGTCAACCTCTACCGCGACGGCCGCGACAGCGTCGCCTGGCACGGCGACCGCAACCGGCACAGCCACCGCAACCCGCTGGTGGCGACCGTCTCGCTCGGCTCCCGGCGGCGCTTCCTGCTGCGCCCGGTGGGCGGGCGGACGCGGCTCGAGCTCCACCCGGGGCACGGCGACCTGGTCGTCATGGGCGGCGCCTGCCAGCACGAGTGGGAGCACACCGTGCCCAAGGACGCCCGTGCCGTCGGCCCCCGGATGTCGATCACGCTGCGGCACACCGCCCACCTCGACGGCGACCGCCCGCCGGCCGAGCCGCTGGGCACCCGCTACCGCTGAGGTCCCGAGATCCGCTGCGACGTCGGCGTCCGCGACACACCATCGCAGCGGCGTGTCGCCCTGCAGGAGGTCGCAAACGATCTCCGTCGAGTGGCGGGCCAGCACCTGGGATGGCGCCGAACGGGTGACCTGGCGGCGTACGAGGGTCGGCTGATTTCGGTCACCCCTTTCCCATGGGGCACATCCGCACCTACTCTGGCCCCAGAGCGCGTACGTCTGTGTGCTGCCGGAGGGGAAGCCGGCGGCCCGTCACGTGCTGAAGGTCTGGTGCGTCGTGGCTGCTCAGGGTCCCAGCGAACGTCCTCTGTCGGAGGTCACGTTCCTCACCGTCGCCGAGGTCGCCTCGCTCATGCGGGTGTCCAAGATGACCGTCTACCGACTCGTCCACGCGGGCACGCTGCCCGCCGTGCGGGTCGGCCGGTCCTTCCGGGTGCCCGAGAAGGCCGTGCACGACTACCTCGACCAGTCCTACGTCGAGACCGCCTGACGGCATCGGCGACCGACCCCGTCCGCCGGCGCGGTGGACGGTGCACTGGCACGTCGACCGTGCCGGTCCCGCCCCGGTCGGCCGTCCTCCGGCGTCCGGGTAGAGTGACCGGTGGGTAGCGCGGGGCGTGTTCTCGCCCGCCCGCGCACGGCAATCGTCCTGAAACACGTCGAAACGAAGGTCCTTTCGTGGGTTCCGTCATCAAGAAGCGCCGCAAGCGCATGGCGAAGAAGAAGCACCGCAAGCTGCTGAAGAAGACGCGCGTCCAGCGTCGCAACAAGAAGTAGCCCGCGGCCCGGGCCGTCGCCCGGGCCTGGAGGAAGGGAGCGCGCAGTGGCACGGGTGGTCATGGTCACCGGTGTCTCGCGCTACCTGGGCGGGCGCTTCACCCAGCTGCTGCAGGCCGACCCCGACATCACCCGGGTGATCGGCGTGGACGTCGTCCCGCCCAAGACCGACCTGGGTGACGCGGAGTTCGTGCGCGCCGACATCCGCAACCCGGTGATCGGCAAGGTGATCGCGCAGGCCGAGGTCGACACCGTGGTCCACATGGCCGTCCTTTCCACCCCGCTCGACGCGGGTGGCCGGGCGACCATGAAGGAGATCAACGTCATCGGCACGATGCAGCTGCTCGCCGCGTGCCAGAAGGCGCCCAGCGTGCGCAAGCTGGTCGTGAAGTCGTCGACCGCCGTCTACGGCTCGTCGCCGCGCGACCCGGCGATGTTCACCGAGGACCTGGAGCCCAACGCGCTGGCCCGCTCGGGCTACGCGAAGGACTCGGTGGAGGTCGAGGGGTACGTCCGCGGGTTCGCCCGCCGCCGCCCCGACGTGGCGGTCACGACGCTGCGGTTCGCCAACTTCGTCGGCCCCAAGGTGCGCACCCCGCTGACCCAGTACTTCTCGCTGCCGGTCGTGCCGACCGTCCTGGGCTTCGACCCGCGGATGCAGTTCGTGCACGAGCGGGACGGCCTCGAGGTGCTGTGGCGGGCCACCCTCGGCGACCACGGGGGCACCTTCAACATCGCCGGTGACGGCGTAATGCTGCTGTCGCAGGCGATCCGCCGCGCCGGGCGCCCCTCCGTGCCGCTCCCGCAGCCCGCTGCGCCGTGGATCGGCGGCGCGCTCAAGCGGCTCGGCGTCGCGGACTTCTCGCCGGAGCAGATGCGCTTCCTCGCCTACGGCCGGGTGGTCGACACCAGCCGGATGCGCGACGTGCTCGGCTTCGAGCCGCGCTACTCGACGCGCGAGGCGTTCGACGACTTCGTGGCGCGGCAGGGGCTGCACGGGCCGCTGTCGGCAGACACCGTCGAGGCCGTGGAGCGCACGGTGCTCGACGTCGTCGGCCGGTCGCCCGGAGCCCGCGAGGTGACTCGTGCCTGACGCCCGGGTCATCCCGATCGGCGGCGGCGACCGCCCCTCCCGCCGCGCCGCGGACGCGGTAGCCGCGGGGGCCAGCCGTGCCGGTGGCGAGCGGGCGCGCCGGCGGCGCAGCCCGCTGATCGAGGGTGCCGGGGACGACCCGGTCGTCGACCCTGGTCAGACGCGCCGGCCGGCGCCCTCCGCTCCGCCGGCTCCGTCCGCCTCGTCGGACCCCTCCGGCTCGTCGTCCGGCTCGTCGGACCCGTCCAGCTCGTCGGCCTCCTCGGGCTCATCCGCCTCCTCCGACTCGTCCGCCGGAAGACCGACCGGAGCGGCGGCCAAGCGGCCGGCGTCCCGACGCCGGCCCCGGTCCGCGCGCTCCGACGCGGCTGCCGGCACGTCGCCGACGGCCGAGCCGGCCGAGGCGACGCTGGCTGCCGCCACCGCCGCCCTGCCGGAGTGGGAGCGCAAGCTGGCCGCGGTGCTCGCGTTCGCCCGCCGCCGGCTCACCGGTGACGTCCAGGTGGACGAGTTCGGCTTCGACCCGGAGCTGACCGACAAGGTGCTGCTGGCTCTCGTCCGGCCGCTCTACGAGCGCTACTTCCGGGTCGAGGCCCGCGGGCTGGAGAACGTGCCGGTCGAGGGTGGCGCGCTCCTGGTGGCCAACCACTCGGGCACCATCCCGCTCGACTCGATCATGACCCAGATCGCCCTGCTCGACCATCACCCCGGGCATCGCCACCTGCGGATGCTCGGTGCCGACCTGGTGTTCTCGACGCCGGTCGTGAGCGAGCTGGCCCGCAAGACCGGCACCACGCTGGCCTGCAACGCCGACGCCGAGCGGTTGCTGAACAGGGGCGAGCTGGTCGGCGTCTGGCCCGAGGGCTTCAAGGGCATCGGCAAGCCGTTCTCCGAGCGGTACAAGCTGCAGCGCTTCGGCCGCGGCGGGTTCGTGTCCGCAGCGCTGCGGGCCGGCGTCCCGATCGTGCCGTGCTCGATCGTCGGCGCGGAGGAGATCTACCCGATCATCGGCAACATGAAGACGCTGGCCCGGCTGCTCGGGCTGCCCTACGTTCCGGTCACGCCGACCTTCCCGTGGCTCGGCCCGCTCGGGGCGATCCCGCTGCCCAGCAAGTGGATCATCGAGTTCGGCGAGCCGATCCAGACCGACGGCCACGGCCTCGGCGCGGCCGACGACCCGATGCTGGTCTTCAACCTCACCGACCAGGTGCGCGAGACGATCCAGCACACCCTCTACCGGCTGCTGATGGCCCGCCGGTCGATCTTCTTCTAGGGCTGGCGGGGAAGCGGCGCACCATCTGCACCGCAAGCCCGCCAGTCCGGGCTCAGCAGGTCTCGGCGCCGAGCAGCGAGTCGCAGACCGTCGGCAGCGGTGAGTGAGGTGACCGTCGACGGGTCGAGGCTCGGCAGCGGCGCGCTCGTCGCCAGCGGGGTGCTGCTCACCAGGGGCGAGGTGCCCGGGTCGAGCACGCCGTCCACGCCGTCGGCCACCCCGCCGACCGCGTCCCCGACGCCGTCAACCGTGTCGCCGACACCGTCGACCGTGCCCCCAACGCGTCGCCGAGGCCGCCGCCTGTCGTCCCCGCCGAGCCGCCGGACCTCCTCAGGGGCAGGAGGAGCTGCTCGGGGATACCCGTGGTGCGACGAACGTGTCACGCACAGCGCGCGATGTTCGACCGTAACCAGGCACATCGCCCGTAATCAACTCGGCCGACGCCCCGGAGCGCTGTCAGGACCGCCTGCGCCGGGCCGACAGCGCCGCGGCGACCGCGCCTGCGGCGGCCCCCAGCCCCGCGGCGGTGGGCAGGCCGACCTTGGCCGCCTTGCGCCCGGTGCGGTAGTCGCGGACCCGCCATCCCTGCTCCCGGGCGTGCGCCCGCAGCTTGCTGTCCGGGTTGATCGCGCACGGCTGGCCGACGAGGGAGAGCAGCGGGATGTCGTTGGCCGAGTCGGAGTACGCCGCGCAGGCGCGCAGGTCGAGCCCCTCGCGGTCGGCCAGCGCGCGGACGGCCTCGGCCTTCGCCTCGCCGTGCAGGATCTCGCCGACCAGCCGGCCGGTGTAGACGCCGTCGACGGTCTCGGCGACCGTGCCGAGGGCGCCGGTCAGGCCGAGCCGCCGGGCGATGACCGTGGCCACCTCGACCGGCGTCGCGGTGACCAGCCAGACCCGCTGCCCGGCGTCGAGGTGCATCTGGGCCAGCGCCCGGGTGCCCGGCCACACCTTCGCGGCCATCACCTCGTCGAAGACCTCTTCGCCGATCGTGGTCAGCTCGGCGACGGTGTGCCCCGCGGCGAAGGACAGCGCGGTCTCCCGGGCCTCGTGCACGGTTCCCATGTCCTCGCGCCCGACGACCCGGAACTTGGCCTGCGCCCACGCGAACCGGCCGATGTCGCGGGCGGTGAAGAAGTCGCGGGCGTAGAGGCCGCGGGCCAGATGGAAGATCGACGCACCCTGCATCACCGTGTTGTCGACGTCGAAGAAGGCGGCCGCGTGCGGGTCCGGCGGCACCTGCAGCGCGGCCTCGACCGCGGCGGCGGCGGCAGAGGCGCGACCGGCCGCGAGCGCGTCCCGGTCGGCCTGCTTCGCCATGACCGCAGAGCGTAGGCCCTGTGCCAGACTGCGGCTGTGTCCGAGCCCGCCGGCACGACGACGGCCGCCCCTGGTGACCGGGCCAACCTCGCCGACCTCGTGCGCACGGCCGCCGGGAGGGTGGGCGACCGCCCGGCGCTGCGTCAGCCGGTCCCCGCCGGCAGCGGCGGCACCGGCGGCACCGGCGGCACCGCGGTCCAGCTGACCTGGGGCGAGCTCGACCGTGACGTCGACGCGATGGCGGTCGGCCTGCGCCGCGAGATGCACCTGCAGCCCGGCGACCGGGTCGCCCTGTCGCTGTCCAACACCGTCGGCTTCGTCACGTCCTACTTCGGCGCGCTTCGGGCCGGCCTGGTCGTGGTGCCGCTCAACACCGGCTACACCGCGCCGGAGGTGGCCGGCCTGCTCGGCGACGCGGGCGCCAAGGCGGTCATCTGCGAGGACGCCACGACAGCCGTGGTCGAGGAGGCGGTCGCCGGCACGCACCGGGTGGTCGTCGACCCCGCGGGGCTGGACTCGGTGCTCGCGGGCGGGCGCCGTGCCGGCCCGGTCGAGGCCGGCCGCGGCGGCGAGGACCTCGCGGTGCTGATGTTCACCTCCGGCACCAGCGGCCGTCCGCGCGGAGCGATGCTGAGCCACCGTGCGCTGCTGGCCAACCTGCACCAGTGCGGGGCGCTGGAGCCGCCGCCCATGCGCGCCGACGACGTCGTACTCCTCGTCCTGCCCCTCTTCCACGTCTACGGCCTGCAGGCGGGCCTCGGCATGGTCGCGGCGACCGCGGCCACCGGCGTCCTGGTCGACCGCTTCGATCCGGCGGGGACGCTCGGGGTGGTGCGGGACGAGGGCGTCACGAACATCCCCGGGGCACCACCGATGTACGTCGCCTGGTCGGTCCAGCCGGGCCTCGAGGCCCTGGGCGGGGTGCGCCTGCTCGCCTCGGGCGCCTCCTCGCTCCCCCCCGACGCCGCGGCCAGGGTGCAGGCGGCCACCGGCCTCACCGTGCACGAGGGCTACGGGCTCACCGAGGCTGCCCCGGTCGTGGCGACCACCCTGGCGTCGCCGGGGGCGTTGGCCGGCTCGATCGGGCGCCCGCTGCCGGGCGTCGAGACCCGGCTGCTCGACGAGCAGGGCAACCCGGTCGACGAGGGGGACCCGGGCGAGATCTGGGTGCGCGGCGACAACCTGTTCTCCGGCTACTGGCCGGACGGGGTCGACGGGCCGGCCGACGACGGGTGGTGGGCCACCGGCGACGTCGCGATCACCGACGAGCGCGGCGACCTGGTCATCGTCGACCGGCGCAAGGAGCTGGTGCTGGTGAGCGGCTTCAACGTCTACCCGCGCGAGGTCGAGGACGCGCTGGTCCAGCACCCGGGGGTCGCCGAGGCGGCCGTGGTGGGCGTCCCCGACCCGCAGACCGGGGAGGCGGTGCACGCGTTCGTGGTGCCGGTGGACGGCAACACCCTCACCACCCTCACGCCCGACGACGTGCTCGCCCACGCGGCGACCCGGCTGGCCCGCTTCAAGCGGCCGAGCACCGTCGAGGTCGTCGACGAGCTGCCGCACTCGGTCACCGGCAAGGTCGCCAAGGGCCGGCTGCGGGAGGCGCTGGAGTGACCGGAGCGGCCGGCGGGGCCGAACCAGACGGCGGGACGCCGCCTGCCCGGGTGCTGCTGATCGGCAAGCCCGGCTGCCACCTCTGCGACGACGCCCGCGAGGTCGTCGCCCGGGTGACCGCCGAGCTGGGGGAGCGCTTCGAGGAGCGCAGCATCCTGGACGACCCGGCCCTGCACGAGCGCTACTGGGAACAGATCCCGGTCACCCTGGTGGACGGGGAGCCGCACGACTTCTGGCGGGTCAGCGAGGACCGCCTGCGCGCGGCCCTGCTCGAGCGCTGACCGTGGCGGGCCGCCGCGGGGCATGATCGCTCACTTTGTGCTCACGTTCACAAGCGCATAGCCTGACGAGTCCGGAGCAGACCTCGGCCGAGGCGAGTGGGAGACCCGTGACGAGCGCTGGACGACCCGACGCGAAGGCCGGCCACCGGCCGGCCCGCCAGGGCATCCCGGCGGCCACCGTGGCGCGGCTGCCCGTCTACCTGCGGGCGCTGGGCACGCTGGCCGACGAGGGCGTCTCCACCGTGTCGTCCGAGGAGCTGGCCGCGGCCGCGGGGGTCAACTCGGCCAAGCTGCGCAAGGACCTCTCCCACCTCGGCTCCTACGGCACCCGTGGGGTCGGCTACGACGTCGAGTACCTCGTCTACCAGGTGTCCCGGGAGCTGGGCCTGACCCAGGACTGGCCGGTCGTCATCGTCGGGCTCGGCCACCTCGGTCACGCGCTGGCCAACTACGGCGGCTTCGCCTCCCGCGGCTTCGCGGTCCGCGCGCTGCTCGACAGCGACCCGGGCACGGTGGGCAGCTTCGTGGCCGGCCTGCAGGTCGAGCACATCGACGACCTCGAGGAGCTCGTCGGGTCCCGCGGCATCGCGATCGCCGTCATCGCGACCCCGGCCACCGTGGCCCAGTCGGTGTGCGACCGGCTGGTCGCAGCCGGCGTCGGCAGCATCCTCAACTTCGCCCCGGCGGTGCTCGTCGTGCCCGAGCACGTCGAGGTGCGCAAGGTGGACATGTCGATCGAGCTGCAGATCCTGGCCTTCCACGAGCAGCGCAAGACCGCGCTCGACCCGATGACCGCGATGGCGGGAGTGGACGCCGGCTCCGACCCGCGCGTGGCGGTGACGTCGTGAGCGTCCTGGTCGTCGGTCTCTCCCACCGCACCGCGCCGGTCGGCCTGCTCGAGCGGACGACCCTCACCCGCGAGAGCGCTGAGAAGCTGCTCTCGGACGTCGTCGGCAGCGACCACGCCGGAGAGGCGATGGTGCTCTCCACGTGCAACCGGGTCGAGATCTACGCCGACGTCGACAAGTTCCACGGCGGCCTGGCCCAGACCTCCGAGCTGCTGGCGCGCCGATCCTCGGTGCCGATCGACGAGCTCACCCCTCACCTGTACGTCCACTACGAGGACCGGGCGGTCGCCCACCTGTTCTCGGTCGCCTGCGGGCTCGACTCGATGGTCGTCGGCGAGAGCCAGATCCTCGGCCAGGTCCGCACCGCGCTGAGGGCGGCGCAGGACCACGGCACGGCCGGCCGCACGCTCGGTGCTCTGGCGCAACAGGCGCTGCGGGTGGGCAAGCGGGCGCGCACCGAGACCGGCATCGACCGGGCCGGCCGCTCGCTGGTGACCGCGGGGCTGGACGAGGCCGAGCGCACCCTCGGCCCGGTGACCGGGCTGTCCGCGGTCGTCGTGGGCGCCGGGTCGATGAGCGCGCTGGCCGCGACCCTGCTGTCGCGGGCCGGCATCGGCCACCTGGTGGTCGCCAACCGCACCTTCGCCCACGGCGAGCGGGTCGCGGCGGCCGTCGGCGCCGAGGCGGTGGCCCTGTCCGGCCTGCCCGACGCGATGGCCGGCGCCGACCTGGTCATCACCTGCACCGGCGCGGTCGGCCACCTCATCTCCCGCGACGACCTCGTGCGGGTGCAGCAGGCGCGGGACGGGCGGCCGTTCGTCGTCGTCGACCTGGCGCTCCCGCGCGACCTGGCGCACGACGCGCACGACGTGCCCGGCGTCACGGTCGTCGACCTCGAGACGCTGGCCCGGGCGCTGGAGGCGACCGAGCACGCTGCTGACGTCGAGGCCACCCGCGCGATCGTGGCCGACGAGGTCGTCGCCTTCCTGGGCTGGCAGCGCGCGGCCAGCGTCGCCCCGACCGTCGTCGCCCTGCGCGAGATGGCTGACGGCGTCGTACGGTCCGAGCTGACCCGCCTGGCCGGCCGCCTGCCGCAGCTCGGCGACAGGGAGCGGGTCGAGATCGAGCAGACCGTGCACCGGGTGGTGGACAAGGTGCTGCACGCCCCGACGGTGCGCGTCAAGCAGCTGGCGGGGGAGCCCGGCGGCGAGGGCTACGCCGACGCGCTCTCCAAGCTCTTCGGCCTCGACCAGGCCGCCGTCGACGCCGTCACCCAGGTGCACATCGAGGAGCGTCCGTCATGACCGCCCTGCGCATCGGCACCCGTGGCAGCGCCCTGGCGACGGCTCAGGCCGGGCAGGTCGCGGCCGAGCTGACCGCGCGCACCGGCCGCCAGGTCGAGCTGGTCACCGTCACCACACTCGGCGACACCTCGCGGGCCGCACTCACCCAGATCGGCGGCACCGGCGTCTTCGTCGGCGCGCTGCGAGAGGCGCTCGCCGCCGGGGAGGTCGATGCCGCGGTCCACTCGCTCAAGGACCTGCCGACCAGCCAGCCCGACGAGGTGCTGGTCGCGGCGGTCCCGCCCCGGGAGGACCCCCGCGACGCGCTGGTCGCCCGCGACGGGCTCACCCTGGGCGAGCTGCCGGCCGGCGCCAAGGTCGGCACCGGCGCGCCGCGGCGGGCCGCCCAGCTGCGCGCGCTCGGCCTCGGGCTCGAGGTCGTCGACGTGCGGGGCAACGTCGACACCCGCCTGCGCATGGTCTCCGAGGGCAGGCTGGACGCCGTCCTGCTGGCCCGCGCGGGCCTGGCCCGCCTCGGTCGATTGGACACCGTGACCGAGGTGCTCGATCCTCTCCAGATGCTTCCCGCCCCCGGCCAGGGGGCGTTGGCGGTGGAGTGCCGCTCCGGCGACAACGCCACCGCCGAGCTGCTCGGCAGCCTCGACGACGCCGTGACCCGGCTCGCCGTGACCGCCGAGCGAACCCTGCTCGCCGAGCTCGAAGCCGGCTGCTCGGCCCCCGTGGGTGCCTACGGGGAAGCAGCCGAGCCCGAGCCCGACGAGCACGTCATGCAGCTGTACCTCCGGGCCGTCGTCAGCGCTGTCGACGGCTCCGCGAGTGTCCGGCTGTCCGCCACCGGACCCCTCGACGAGGCGGCGCGGATCGGTCGTGGTCTTGCGACCGAGCTGCTCGCCGAGGGGGCGGCTGACCTGATGTTGGAGCGCGTTCAGTGACCGCCCCCAAGAAGAAGACCTCCGCTGAGAAGACGAAGGTCACCAAGGTGTCCAAGGCGACGAAGCCGTCGCCGGTGCTGGGCTGCGTCGCGTTCGTGGGCGCCGGGCCCGGTGACCCCGAGCTGCTCACCGTGCGCGCCGTCGAGCTGCTCGCGCGCGCCGACGTCGTCGTGACCGAGTCGCAGGACGAGGCCTTCGTCCGCCGCTTCTGCCGCCCGGACGTCGAGGTCGTCGACGGCTCGCTCGGCGACGACGGCCAGCCGCTCAGCCACGCCGTGCGGGCCCGCCTGGTGGTCAAGGCCGCCAAGTCCGGCGGCTCGGTGGTGCGGCTGCTCGACGGCGACCCGTTCCTCTACGCCACCGGCTCCGAGGAGGCCGCCGGCTGCGCCAAGGCCGGCATCCCGTTCGAGGTCGTCCCCGGCGTCTCCTCGGTGAGCGCCGTCCCTGCCTACGCCGGCATCCCCCTCACCTCGGCCAAGCACCGCGAGGTCCGGGTGGTCAACGTCGCCGAGGGCACCGTCGACTGGTCGGTCGTCGGCGCCGGCTCCGCCACCCTCGTGCTGCTGTCGGCGACCCAGGTCATCGGCGACGCCGCCAAGGCGCTGATGGCCGCCGGTCGAGCCCCGGAGACGCCGGTCGCGATGATCGAGCAGGGCACGACGACCGGCCAGCGCACCGTCGTCTCGACGCTCGAGCGCGTCGCCGCGGACGTCAAGGATGCCAAGCTCGCGCCGCCGACCGTCACCGTCGTCGGCGACACGGTCGGCTCCCGCGAGGTGCTGTCGTGGTTCGAGACCAAGCCGCTCTTCGGCTGGCGGGTCCTGGTGCCGCGCACCAAGGAGCAGGCCGGCGCTCTGGCCGAGAGGCTGCGCACCCACGGCGCCGTGCCCGAGGAGGTGCCGACCATCGCTGTCGAGCCGCCGCGCACGCCGCAGCAGATGGAGCGGGCGATCAAGGGCCTGGTGACCGGCCGCTACGAGTGGGTCGCCTTCACCTCACGCAACGCGGTCAAGGCGGTGCGCGAGCGGTTCGAGGAGTACGGCCTCGACGCCCGGGCCTTCGCCGGCATCAAGGTGGCGGCCGTCGGCGAGCAGACCGCCGGCGACCTGCTCGCCTGGGGCATCAAGCCCGACCTGGTGCCCAGCGGCGAGCAGTCGGCCGCCGGTCTCCTGGAGGACTGGCCGCCCTTCGACGCCGTCTTCGACCCGATCGACCGGGTCTTCCTGCCGCGCGCCGACATCGCGACCGAGAACCTCGTCGCCGGCCTGGTCGAGCGCGGCTGGGAGGTCGACGACGTGACCGCCTACCGCACCGTGCGAGCCGCCCCGCCTGCCGCCCCTATCCGCGAGGCGATCAAGACCGGCGGCTACGACGCGGTGGTCTTCACCTCGTCGTCCACCGTGCGCAACCTGGTCGGCATCGCCGGCAAGCCGCACTCGTCGACGGTGATCGCCTGCATCGGCCCGGCCACCGCCAAGACGGCGGAGGAGCACGGGCTGCGCGTCGACGTCCTCGCCCCGCACCCGTCGGTGGCCGAGCTCGCCACCGCGCTCGCCGAGTACGGCGCCTCGGCCCGGTCGGCCGCGGTGGCCGCCGGTGAGCCGGTGCTGCGGCCCTCGCAGAAACGCCCGACGGCCCGCCGGAAGGCCACCTGACGATGCCGACCGGCACGGGCCCGCTCGCGCAGTTCCCGACGGGACGCCCCCGCCGGCTGCGGCGGACCGCTGCCCTGCGCTCGCTGGTCGCGCAGACCCGGGTGTCGCCCGGCGACCTGGTGCTGCCGCTCTTCGTCCGGGAGGGGCTGGCCGAGCCGGCGCCGATCTCGACGATGCCCGGCGTGGTCCAGCACTCGCGCGACTCGCTGCGCAAGGCCGCGGCCGAGGCGGTGCAGGCCGGGGTCGGCGGGCTGATGCTCTTCGGCGTCCCGGAGACGAAGGACGCGACGGGCACCGGCGGGACCGACGACGACGGCGTCCTCAACGTCGCGATCCGCGACGTGGTCGCCGAGGTGGGCGACGGCACGGTCGTCATGTCCGACCTGTGCCTCGACGAGTTCACCGACCACGGGCACTGCGGCGTCCTCGCTGCCGACGGGTCCGTGGACAACGACGCCACCCTGGTGCGCTACTCCGAGATGGGCCTGGCGCAGGCCGCCGCCGGCGCCCAGGTGCTCGGGCTCTCGGGGATGATGGACGGCCAGGTCGGTGTCGTGCGAGCCGCTCTGGATGGCGACCGGCTGGTCGACACCGTCCTGCTCGCCTACACCGCGAAGTACGCGTCGGCCTTCTACGGCCCGTTCCGCGAGGCCGTGGAGTCGACCCTGCAGGGCGACCGTCGGACGTACCAGCAGGATCCGGCCAACCTCGACGAGGCGCTGCGCGAGCTCGCCCTCGACGTGGCCGAGGGCGCCGACATCGTCATGGTGAAGCCCGCGCTGCCCTACCTCGACGTGGTGCGCCGGGTCGCCGACGAGGGCGCCCGGCTGGGTGTCCCGGTCGCGGCCTACCAGGTGTCCGGGGAGATGGCGATGGCCGAGGCGGCCTTCGCCAACGGCTGGCTGGACCGCGACCGGACGATCCTCGAGACGCTGACCTCGGTCCGCCGCGCTGGGGCCGGCATCGTGCTGACCTACTGGGCGGTCGAGGCGGCCGGCCTGCTGCGGAGGGTCGGCGCGTGACGGCACCGCTCCCGCCGGCGCCCGCGTCGGAGGCCCTGCTCGCCCGCGCGAAGGCAGTCACGCCTGGCGGCGTCAACTCACCGGTCCGCGCCTTCCGCGCCGTCGGCGGCACCCCGCGGTTCATGGTGGCCGGCCGGGGCCCCTACCTCGTCGACGCCGACGGTCGCGAGTACGTCGACCTGGTCTGCTCGTGGGGGCCGCTGCTGCTCGGCCACGCGCACCCCGCGGTCGTCGACGCCGTGCAGGCAGCAGTCGCCCGCGGCACGTCGTTCGGCACGCCGACCGAGGGCGAGGTCGCGCTCGCCGAGGAGATCGTGGCCCGGGTCGAGCCGGTCGAGCAGGTGCGGCTGGTGTCCAGCGGCACCGAGGCGACCATGTCGGCGATCCGGCTGGCCCGTGGCTTCACCGGTCGCGGCAAGGTCGTGAAGTTCGCCGGCTGCTACCACGGCCATGTCGACTCGCTGCTCGCCGCGGCCGGGTCGGGCGTCGCGACGCTCGGCCTGCCGGACACGCCTGGCGTCACGGGAGCGTCGGCCGCGGACACCGTCGTCGTTCCGTACAACGACCTGGCCGCCGTCGAGACCGCCTTCGCGACGTACGACGGGGACGTCGCCGCGGTCATCACCGAGGCGGCCGCCGGCAACATGGGCGTCGTCCCGCCGGAGCCCGGGTTCAACGCCGGGCTGGCCGAGCTGTGTCAGGACAACGGCGCGCTGTTCGTCAGCGACGAGGTGATGACCGGCTTCCGCGTCTCGCCGGCCGGGTGGTTCGGGCTCGAGGGCGTGCGGCCGGACCTCATGACGTTCGGCAAGGTGATGGGCGGTGGCTTCCCGGCCGCAGCCTTCGGCGGCCGCGCCGACGTCATGTCGCGGCTGGCGCCGGCCGGGCCGGTCTACCAGGCCGGGACCCTGTCCGGTAACCCGGTGGCCACCGCCGCCGGGATGGCCACCCTGCGCGGGGCGGACGCGGACGTCTACGCGCGGGTCGACCGGGTGGCCGCCGAGCTGTCGGCACTGGTCGGTGACGCCCTGACGACGGCCGGCGTTGCGCACCGGGTGCAGCACGCGGGCAGCATGTTCTCCGTCTTCTTCAGCGACGAGTCGTCGGCCGGCGCACCGGTGACGGACTACGAGTCGGCGAAGCGGCAGGACGTCTTCCGCTTCGCCGCGTTCTTCCACGCGATGCTCGACCGCGGCGTCTACCTGCCGCCGTCGGCGTTCGAGTCCTGGTTCCTGTCCGCCGCGCACGACGACGAGGCCGTCGGCCGGGTCGTCGACGCGCTCCCCGCCGCCGCCCGCGCCGCGGCGGAGGCCCTGCCCACGGAGGACGCACGATGACCGAGCCGGCTGCCGCGGCGACGACCACCGTCCACGTCCTGCGGCACGGCGAGGTGCACAACCCGAGCGGCGTGCTCTACGGCCGGTTGTCGGGCTACCACCTCTCCGACCTCGGCCGCGCGATGGCCGAGCGCATCGCCGAGCACCTCGAGGGGTCCGACGTCACCCACGTCGTGTCTTCGCCCCTGGAGCGGGCGCAGGAGACCGCGGGTCCCGCGGCCGCGCTGCTCGGGCTCGAGGTGGCGACGGACGACCGGCTGATCGAGGCGGCCAACGTGTTCGAGGGCAAGACCTTCGGCGTCGGCGACGGGTCGCTGCGCAAGCCCGAGCACTGGGTGCACCTGCGCAACCCCCTGCGGCCGTCGTGGGGGGAGCCCTACGTCGAGATCGCCGAGCGGATGCTGGCGGCGGTCCACACCGCGCGGGACGCCGCTCGCGGTCACGAGGCGCTGTGCGTCAGCCACCAGCTGCCGATCTGGACCGCCCGGTCCTTCGCCACCGGCCGCCGGCTCTGGCACGACCCGCGCAAGCGGCAGTGCGCGCTCGCGTCGCTCACCTCGTTCACCTTTTCGGGCGACGACCTGGTGACGGTGTCCTACGAGGAGCCGGCCCGCGACCTGCTGCCCGCGCCGATCGCGGGCGGCAAGAAGTTCGCCGCCGGAGCCTGATGGCGACCCCTGCCGCGGTCAGGACCGCCAGCCGGCGGGTCGGCGGCGCTCTCGCCGTCAGCCTGCTAGGGCTCCCGTTCCTGCTCGGCGGGTGCAGCAGCGGCACCGGGCAGGCCGTCGCGGGCCAGGGCTACATCGCCGGGCGCGGCACCGTCGTGCAGCTGGCGCCGGGCGACCGGGACGACCCGGTCGAGTTCACCGGCCGCACCCTCGACGGCGCGCGCTTCCACGTGACCGACCACCGCGGCGAGGTCGTCGTGGTCAACGTCTGGGGCTCCTGGTGCCCGCCGTGCATCGCCGAGGCGGCCGACCTGCAGGAGGTGTGGGCGGCCGAGAGGGCCGACGGAGTGCAGTTCGTCGGCATCAACTTCCGCGACAACCGGGATGCGGCGCTGGCCCACGAGCGCCGGTTCGGCGTCACCTACCCGAGCATCGAGGACGAGGCCGGCGAGACGCTGCTGCAGCTGCGGGGCAGCCTTCCGCCGCGGGCGATCCCGAGCACGCTGGTGCTCGACCGGTCGGGCCGGGTGTCCGCGCGCGTACTTGGGCAGGTGCCCGCCGCGACCCTGCGGGCGCTGGTGTCCGACGCGCTCGCGGAGCCGTCGTGACGACGTCGGTGAGCATCGGCTCGACCACAGTGGCGAGCATCGGCTCGACGGTCACCGACGGCTCGCTGGTGCTCGCCCTGCCGCTCGCGGTCGCCGCCGGTCTGGTGTCCTTCCTGTCGCCGTGCGTGCTGCCGCTGGTGCCGGGTTACCTGACCTACGTGACCGGCCTGAGCGCGGCCGAGGTCTTCGACGACGCCGCGACCCGGCGCTGGCGGCTGCTCGCCGGGGCTGCGCTGTTCGTCGCCGGCTTCACCGCCGTCTTCGTCAGCGCCGGCGTGCTGGTCGGCAGCCTCGGCACCTTCCTGCTCGAGCAGGAACGGCCGCTGCAGGTCGCGCTGGGGGCACTCACCATCGTGCTCGGCCTGGCCTTCGCGGGGCTCCTGCCCGGGCTCTCGCTGCTGCAGCGCGACGTTCGGCCGCACGCCCGGCCCGCGGTCGGCCTCGCGGGGGCGCCGCTGCTGGGCGTGCTCTTCGGTCTCGGCTGGACGCCGTGCGTCGGCCCGACGCTCGGTGCGGTGATGGCCCTGGGGCTGGACAGCGGCACCGCCCTGCGAGGCGGTGTGCTCGCGGTCGCCTACTGCCTCGGCCTCGGGATCCCCTTCCTGGTGACCGCGCTGGTGTTCGGGCGGGCGATGTCCGTCTTCGGCTGGGTGCGTCGCCACCAGCTGGCGGTCCTGCGGGTGGGCGGCGGGATGCTCGTCGCGATCGGGGTGCTGCTGGTCACCGGCGTGTGGGCCGACCTCACCGTGCAGATGCAGATCTGGGTCAACGGCTTCACCCCGGCGGTCTGAGCGATGGTCGACAGCGATCGCGCGGTGACCGAGCCGCAGACGGGGAGCGAGGGCGAGGACGAGCAGCGGCCGGCGCCGCCGCTGCCCTCGCAGCTGCGGCCGCTCGAGCTGGCCCGGTGGGCGTGGCGCCAGCTCACGTCGATGCGGACGGCGCTGGTGCTGCTGTTCCTGCTCACCCTCGCGGCACTGCCCGGTTCGCTGGTGCCGCAGCGCAGCGTCGACCCGCTGCGGGCCCAGGAGTTCGCCGCCGACCACCCGACGCTCGCGCCGTGGTACGACCGGCTGTCGCTCTTCGAGGTCTACTCCTCGCCGTGGTTCGCCGCGATCTACCTGCTGCTATTCGTGTCCCTCGTCGGCTGCGTGCTGCCGCGCAGCCGGGCGCACTGGGCCGCGGTGCGGGCCCGCCCGCCGGCCGCGCCGCGGAACCTGTCGCGGCTGCCGGTGCACCGGTCGTGGACGACCGACCGCGACGTCGCCGGCGTCCTGGCCGCCGCGCACTTGGTGCTGCACGATGAGCGGTTCCGGGTCGACGACGGCGACGGGTCGGTGGCGGCCGAGCGAGGACACTGGCGAGAGACCGGCAACCTGGTCTTCCACCTCGCCCTGCTCCTGCTGCTGGTCGCGGTGGCGCTGGGCAGCCTGTTCGGCTTCAAGGCCAACGTGCTCGTCGTCGAGGGACGCGGGTTCGCCAACACCCCTACCGCCTACGACACCTTCGCGGCGGGCGCGCTCTTCCGCGACAACCAGCTGCGGCCGTTCACCTTCCGCCTCGACGACCTGGCCGTGCGCTACCAGCAGGACGGCGACCAGCGCGGCGCGCCCCGCGACTTCACGGCCCAGGTGTCCTGGCGGGCGGCGCCCGGCGACCCGGGCCGGCAGGGCACCCTGCGGGTCAACCACCCGGTCGTCATCGACGGCACCAAGATCTTCCTGCTCGGCAACGGCTACGCACCGGTCTTCACCGTCCGTGACTCGACCGGGGCGGTCGTGTCGCGCGGGCCCGTGCCCTTCCTGCCGAACGACGGCTCGATGGCCTCGCGCGGCGTGGTCAAGGCACCGAGCGCCCAGCCCCAGCAGCTCGGCTTCGAGGGCTTCTTCCTGCCGAGTGCCGCCTTCGACCCGCAGCGCGGCCCGATCTCGGTCTTCCCCGGCCTCCGGCTGCCGCGCGCTGTACTCACCGCGTGGACCGGCGACCTGGGGATCGACGACGGCACGCCGCAGTCGGTCTACGCCCTCGACAAGTCGGGGCTGGCCCAGGTCAGGGGCGAGAGCGGCCAGCCGCTGGCGCAGTCGCTGGCCCCCGGCGCGACCATGGAGCTGCCGGACGGGTCGTCGATCACCTTCGACGGTGTGAGTCGCTGGGCCTCCCTCCAGGTGACGCGCAACCCCGGCACCGGCCCGGCCCTGGCCGCGTCGGTGCTGGCCCTGGCCGGCCTGATGCTCTCGCTCTTCGTGCGGCGCCGGCGGGTCTGGGTCCGCGCGTCCGCAGCAGCCGGCGGGCGTACGCTCGTCGAGGTCGCCGGCCTGTCCCGCACCGAGGGAGAGGGCCGTGACGCGCTGGCCGACGAGGTCGCCGCGCTCGCGGGGCGGATCGAGGCCGAGCTGGACGGGAGGTCCACGTGAGCAGTGCCGGGCTCGCCGGGCTGAGCAACAACCTGCTGTACTCCGCGATGGTCGTCTACGCCCTCGCCATGTACTGCTACACAGCGTCGCTGGCGTTCTCGCGCCCGGGTCGCGTCCCGGCGGAGGAGCGGGTCGAGGACACGACCCAGGGCCTCGTCCAGGAGCCGACCGAGGTCCGTGAGCTCGCCGCGGTCGGCGGCAGCGGCAGCACGACGACGTACGACGTCGAGCACACCGCCGGTGGCGCCACCGCGACGCCGGACCTGCCGGAGCGCGCCGACCGGCTGAGCCGGGTCGGGGTCAGCCTCACCGTGCTCGCGTTCGCGCTGCACCTGGGTGCGGTGGTCACCCGCGGGCTGTCGGCGGATCGTGCTCCGTGGGGCAACATGTTCGAGTTCTCGGTGACCGGCGCGTTGGCCGTCACCGGCGTCTACCTGGTGCTGCTGCGCCGCCACGACATCCGCTACCTCGGCACCTTCGTCGTGCTGCCGGTGCTGCTGACGCTGGGCCTCGCGGTCACCGTGCTCTACACCGAGTCGGCGCAGCTGGTGCCGGCGCTGAAGTCGGTGTGGCTGGTCATCCACGTCTCGGCGGCCATCATCGCCTCGGGCATCCTCACGGTGGGCTTCGCGCAGACGGTGTGCTTCCTGGTGCAGGACCGGCGTGAGCAGCGCCCGGTCGAGGCGCGCACCCCGTCGTTCATGGACCGGCTGCCGTCGGCCGCGGCGCTGGACCGCTCGGCCTACCGGATGCACGCGTTCGCCTACCCGATCTGGACCTTCGCCGTCATCGCCGGCGCGATCTGGGCCGAGAACGCGTGGGGCCGCTACTGGGGCTGGGACCCCAAGGAGACGTGGGCGTTCATCACCTGGATGGTCTACACCGCCTACCTGCACGCCCGGGCGACCGCCGGCTGGAAGGGCCGCAAGGCGTCCTACGTCGCGCTGCTCGGCTACGCGACCTTCCTGTTCAACTACCTGGTCGTGAACATCTGGCTGGTCGGCTTCCACTCCTACGCCGGTGTCGGCTGAGTCGTCCGACCTGGCACGCTTCGTCGACGCGCAGGACGCCGGGGGGACCTACGAGGCGGCGCTGCGCGAGCTGCGCGCAGGCCGCAAGCGCAGCCACTGGATGTGGTTCGTCTTCCCGCAGGTGGAGGGGCTCGGCAGGTCGGCGACCGCGCAGCACTTCGGTCTGCGCGGCCTTGCCGAGGCGCGGGCGTACGTCGCCCATCCCGTCCTGGGCCCGCGACTCCTCGAGGCGGCACGGGCACTCGTCGAGCAGCCGTCCGACGACGCGGTCGCGGTGCTCGGCTCGACCGACGCGATGAAGCTGCGGTCGTCGATGACGCTGTTCGCGGCGGCCGACCCGGACCAGCCGGTCTTCGGCGAGGTGCTCGCGAGGTTCTTCGACGGCGAGGCGGACCAGGCGACGCTGACGCGGCTTGGTGCCTGACCGATCCAGTCGAGCTCGGACAGGTCAATGCAGCGTGGGTCGGTAGACGAGCTCTTGGATGTGGCCGTCGAGGGTCCGGTGCTCGAGCAGCTCCAGGTCGAAGTCGGCTGCGTCCTCGAAGACTCGGTCCAGCCCGGTCTGACCTGTGATGACCGGGAAGAGCGTCACCTGCACGCGGTCGACCAGGCCGGCTGCCATCAGCGCCCGGTTCATCGACAGGCTGCCGTGGGATCGCAACGGCACTTCGGACTCCTCCTTGAGCCGGGTGACGACGTCGACAGCGTCGCCCCTCACGACGGCCGCGTTGGGCCAGTCGAGGGGGGCTTCCAGCGTCGTCGAGACCACCGTTGCCGGCAAGCTCCTCATCCGAGTCACCCAGAGGTCGCGTACCTCGGACTCCTCGGTGCTGGAGGCCAACATCCGCGCGAACGCCCGATACGTGTTCGCTCCGAAGACCATCCGCTGCTCCGCGTCGTACAAGGCGAGACGGTGGTCGAGGAGCTCGGGGCCCTGCTTGCCCCAGTAGCCGGACCAGTTCCCGGCGGCGGCGCCGAAGCCGTCGAGGCTGGTGAAGACGTCGAAGGTGTAGGTCGTGGTCACGCAACTTCTCCTCGGGTGCCGTTGATCCGTGTGGGTACAGACTCGATCTGCCCGCGTGACTCATCGATCGGTCTGGCGACCGCCGCCGCGACTCAGCCGGTCTTCTCCCACACCGAGACGTGGGAGCGGCTCTCGCCGATGAAGGGCTGCCTTGCCCAACCGGCCCAGCGGTCGCGCAGCCGCAGGCCGGCGATCCGCGCCATCAGGTCGAGCTCGGACGGCCAGACGTAGCGGAACGGCATGGAGACCGCCTCGAAGTGGGCGCCGACCCGGGTGTAGTGGTGGGACACCAGGTGCTGCTGGACGACGTCGTACTCGTCGACGCCCACATGGTCGGCGTCGCGGTGGAACACCAGGTCGGTCCGGCCGGGCGGCAGCCGTTGCAGGTCGGGCACCTCTACCTCGATGACGAAGCAGCCACCCGGCGCGAGGTGCCGTGCCGCATTCTCGAACGCGGCGACCTGGGCGTCCTGGGAGGTCAGGTTGCCGATGGTGTTGAAGACCAGGTAGGCGAGCGTGAACTCGCCTCTCGGTCCAACGGTCGCCGTGGTGAAGTCACCGATGGCGACCTCGATGTCGTCGCCACCGGGTTTGGCGCGCAGCTGGGCGACCATGTCGCCCGAGAGGTCGATGCCGTAGACGTTGACGCCGCGCTCGTGCAGGGGGAGCGCGACCCGACCGGTGCCGATCGCGAGCTCCAGCGCCGGGCCGTCGCCCGCCAGCTCGGCCAGCAGGTCGACCGTCGGCCCGAGGACGGCGGGCGCGAACATCTCCGGCGACCGCGCGTCGTACCGCTCGGCGATCGCCCCGGCGAAGTGGTCAGGCAGCTCGGCAGTCATCCCGGCGACCCTGGCACGGCCGTCGCGACGGGTCCACCGACATGTGGGGGCGGCGGTGGCCCGGGGTCGTGCCGACCGACCGTGCGGTCACCCCAGCTGGTCGCGGCGACGGGTCAGGTAGGCGGTCTCGGCGGTGTTGCCGGCGAGCTCGATGGCCCGGTCGTACGCCGCGCGAGCCGGACCGCTGCGTCCCAGCCGGCGCAGCAGGTCGGCCCGGGTCGCGTGGAACGCGTGGTAGCCCGCCAACGCGTCCGCCAGCCGGTCGACGGCGGCCAGCGCCACGTCGGGGCCGTCGAGCTCGGCGACCGCGACGGCCCGGTTGAGGGCGACGATCGGCGTGGGGTCCAGCCGGACGAGCTGGTCGTAGAGGGCGACGACCTGCGACCAGTCGGTGTCGCGCACGTCGCGCGCCGACGTGTGCACGGCGTTGATCGCTGCGAGGATCTGGTAGCGGCCCGGGGCCTCCCTGGTGCCCAGGCGCTCGCGCACCAGCTGATGGCCTTCGGCGACCAGCGCCGCGTCCCAGGCCCCACGGTCCTGCTCGTCGAGCGTGACCAGCTCGCCGCTCGACGAGACCCGGGCCGCGCTGCGGGCCTCGGTGAGCAGCATCAGCGCCAGCAGCCCGGCCACCTCGCCGTCCTCCGGCAGGAGGGCACGCACCAAACGGGTCAGCCGGATCGCCTCGGTGGTGAGGTCGTGACGGATCGGGTCGGTGTCGGGGCCGGTCGCCAGGTAGCCCTCGTTGAAGACGAGGAACAGCACGGCGAGTACGCCGGAGACGCGGACCGGGAGATCCTCCGCGGATGGCACCCGGTAAGGGATGCG